>CALVAL010000011.1 GCA_944325535.1 Candidatus Gastranaerophilales bacterium | reverse complement strand
GTGCGGGATAGCACACAACCTGATGTGAAACCGTTCCCAGCAGTTTGCGAGAAAAATGTTAATTTTTCCGCAAACTCATTTAGCGACTATTTTCCTATACAGAAATGTGAGAAAATATTATCCAGCACATCATCAGTAATTAATTCCCCAGTGAGCTCATCAAGAGCAAGAATAGCTGATTTTACATCTATTGAGATTAAATCCTGTAATTCATTCAATTTTGCAGCCAAATGAGCCTGTTCCAGTGCATCACGAGCTTTTGTAAGACATAGCTGCTGACGAGAATTTGTAACAAAATCAAGAGATTCAGGCTCAATATCGCATACTCTTTTTTTAAGCAATTCTTTTAATTCATTCACTCCAGTACCATTAAGAGCAGAAATTTGAAGAGCTTCAGAATTTCCATTTTCTGCTAAATCTGATTTATTAGCAATTAGGATATAATTTTTATCTTTAATCAAATCTAAGACTTCTTTATCCTCATTATCCAAGCCTTTTGAAGCGTCATATACAAACAAAATCAAATCTGCCTCATCTAATGATTGCTTAGAATATTCTATCCCAATTCTTTCTACCTTAGAAACATCCTCATCCTCTCTAATCCCTGCTGTATCAATAAGAGTCACCGGAATTCCCAAATCAAGAGTCTCTCTTAGCACATCTCTTGTAGTACCTGCAATATCAGTAACAATAGCTCTATCCAAATTTAATAAAGCATTGAATAAAGATGATTTTCCAACATTTGGCTTACCTATTATTGCAACATTCGCACCTTGTCTAAATATATTTGAAGTCTTTGCTCCTAATAATACTTTATCAATTTTAGAAATTATTGACTCAAAACTTGTTTCTAAATATTCATATTCAGGCTCTTTTACATCATCAGGAAAATCAATTCCCGCAGTTATTCTTGATAAGACTTCAAAAATATCATTTCTTATTTCATTAATTCTTCCTTTTAAAACCCCTGAAAGATTTTTCATAGAGACTTTAGCAAAATTAGAAGTCTTTGAGTGAATTATATCTGCGACTGATTCAGCTTGTGAAAGATCCATTTTTTTATTAAGAAAAGCACGTTTTGTAAACTCTCCACGCTCAGCTAATCTAGCCCCATTTTTTAATACAAGCTCAAGAATATTTTTTACAACATTCACACCGCCATGGCATTGAATTTCTACAACATTTTCACCTGTATAACTATTTGGAGCAAAAAACGGAAGAACAATCACTTCATCAATTTTCACGCCATTATCAACAATCCAGCCATGATTGAATTTTCTTGGCTCAAACTTAGGACTAGTAAAAATTTTTTCTATTATTTCAAAAGCTTTTTCACCTGAAATTCTTATTACACCAACACCCCCAGCACCTATGGGAGTAGCAATCGCAGCTATCGTATCAAATTCATCTAAAATATTCATATACCTATTGTAGCTCAAAAAAATTCATCATATAATAATCCTGTTATGAAAATAAGAGATTTAATTGCAGCTACTAATGCAAAAGTTTTAAAAGATATTGATGAAAATTTAGATGTAAAAATTTCTACTGATACTAGAACTATTTCAAAAGGAGATTTTTACCTGCCACTTAAAGGCGCTTCTTTTGATGGTGAAAAGTTTATAGAACAAGCGCTAGAAAAAGGCGCTGTTGGAGCTTTTTCTACCGGAGAGAACGGAACTCTTCAGGTCGAAGATACACTAAAAGCATATTTAGAACTTGCAAATTGGAGAAGAAACAAGCTCAATTTCAAAGTTGTAGCAATTACAGGAAGCTCAGGCAAAACTACTACCAAAGAGCTTGTAGCATCAGCTCTTAGCGAAAAATTTAAAACATTCAAAACTCCGCTAAATCATAACAATGAAATAGGATTTTGTCAGACAATTTTTGAAGCTCCAGATGATACCGAAGTCCTAGTGCTTGAAATGGGAATGCGAGGTCTTGGGGAAATTGAATTACTTTCAAAATATTCAGAACCTGATATTACAATCATTTCGAATATTGGAACCGCTCATATCGGAAGATTAGGCTCAAAAGAAAACATCGCAAAAGCAAAATGCGAGATTGTTAAATACCAACGAGGAAATATTTTTATAGCACATGATGATGAGCTAATTAAAAAGACTGTAGAATTTAGCGGTAAAAAAATATTTTATTCAATAAAAGATGTAAAAATTCTAGAAAAAAACGCAAATTACTCACAATTTGAGTACAAAAATCATACATATGAACTCAACGTCGGCGGAGACTATAATATTGAAAATGCTCTAAGCGCAATTAATGCAGGACTAGCGCTTGGGATGAATGAGGACGAGATAAAAGAAGGCTTAAAAAAATATTCTCCTATTGAAAAACGCTGGGAAGGAGTAAACGCAAGTGGTTTTGAAATAATAAACGACAGTTACAATGCAAACCCTGAATCAATGCGAGCATTTGTTGATACGATTTTTGAACACTACAAAAATTACGTTCTGATTCTTGGCGATATGGGAGAGCTAGGAGAAAATGAAATTAAATATCATAAAGAATTAGGTGAATATATAAACTCACATAAATTACTTGATAAAAATGCTAAAATATTAACAGTCGGAAAGCTCTCAAAAGAAATTTCTTCTCAAATTGTAAATTGCTACCCAAATCATTTTGATAGCATTGAAGAAATTATTCCATATATAAAAAAGAATATAAAAAAATCTTCTACAATTTTCCTAAAAGCATCACGCAGTATGGGATTTGAAAAAATTATAGAGCTTCTAAAATAACTCAAAACATTCAAACATGCCAACATCGTTACAAAACTTAACCCAACATAAAACCCATGAAAACATGCTAGCAGCATGCGTTTCCATGAATAAAATCGCGCAAAGCATGTAGCCGTGAGAGAAACACATGCCTAGAATATACTATTTTCAATAATATTAAGCATTTCAAGTTTTTTAAGAAATCGTTACAATTAAGGTTTTTAGGGTTGTAAATCAATTCTTAATCAATATAATAAAAGTATGGAAAGGATTTTGGGGAAAATCCACAGTAAATAAAATCACAAATAATAAAAATATTTTTGGGGAGGAATAAGTGTTTAAGAGTCGTGATATGGGGAGAGCTGTTGCTGTTAAAAGATGGACACCTACAGCATTAGAGTGCTATAAAAGAGGATGCGTATGTGAAGGATGCTTTTACAGTGATTTTTTTAGTGCGACTGCACAAAAATGTCAAATGAAAGCAGCAGTATTAGAGCTTGTAAGAACTATCGGGACTCCTAATGTAGAATTACCTCAAATTTTAGAATAATCTAATGCCTAACTTTTTTGCTACAAACACTTTAAAAATAGAGAAAAATATTGTACAATAGAAAGGTAGACATTAGGAGGTGTAAATGCATATACACGTAAACGGTAAAAACATTGAGATTACAGATGCTATCAAGGCTTATGTAAAAGAGAAAATTGGAAAAGTGGCTAATCATTATGACCAAATTACAGGCATTGATGTAATCTTATCTGTAATCAAAAACCCCGCTGCAACAGGTAAACACGTTGCAGAAGTATCTTGCAAAATGAATACAGGAGTTGTTCATTGCGAAGAATCAGCTGAATCAATGTACGCAAGTATCGATTTATTAGCTGATAAACTATCAAGACAAGTAAAAAAATTCAAAGACAAAGCATTGACTTCTGACAAGGCTACAATTCGTGGCATTGAAATGGAAGATAAAAATGATGCTGAGGCAGTAGAAAGCTAAAATAAATGATTAACAACAAAAAAGTTGTAATAATTATGCCTGCATATAATGCAGAAAAAACTTTAGAGAAAACTTATAATGAGATTTATCAAAATTTCGTCGACGAGATTATCCTTGTCGACGATTTCTCTTCTGATTCTACAAAAGAAATTGCTAAAAAATTGAATATTACAACAATTTTGCATGAAAAAAATAAAGGATATGGAGCTAACCAAAAATCCTGTTACCGAGCAGCATTAAAAGCTGGCGCTGATATTGTAATTATGCTACATCCTGATTACCAATATACGCCAAAGCTTATTCCTGCAATAGCTTCTATGATGGCTTTTGAAGAATATGACGCAGTAATCGCTTCAAGAATGCTTGGAAATTCTGCCCTAAAAGGTGGAATGCCTTTTTATAAATTTATATCAAACAGATTTCTTACAGAATTTGAAAATATATTAACAGGTGAAAAGTTATCTGAATATCATACAGGATTTCGAGGTTTTACTAAAAAAATTCTAGAAACATTACCTCTTGAAGATTGTAGCGATGATTTTATATTTGATAATCAAATGCTCGCATTAATTTTATTTAATGGGTACAAAATAGGAGAAATATCTTGTCCTACAAAGTATTTCAAAGAAGCATCTTCTATTAACTTTGCACGATCTTGTAAATACGGATTAGAGGTATTGTTAGTAAGTATCAAATACCGTCTTGCTAAAATGGGTTTAAAAATAAAACTATTTGATAATAATGGAAAAATATTAGATAAAGAAAAAGAGTTAAATTATTACAATAAAAGGGAATTATGAAAATAGTACTAGCATCATCAAATGCACATAAAGTGAAAGAGATTAACGAAATAGTTGAAAAACTAGGATATAATATTGAATTTATTTTACCTGAAGGTGATTTTGATCCAGTAGAAGATGGAAACACTTTTGAAGATAATTCTCTTATTAAGGCAAAAGCCGCTTGGGAATTAACTCATACTTGGTGCCTAGCTGATGATTCAGGCCTATGTATCAAAGCTCTTGATAATAGACCTGGGATTTTTTCTGCAAGATATGCAGAGACTCCTCAAAAACGGATTGAAAAAGTACTAAATGAAATGAAAAATATCAATTCTAGAGAGGCTTTTTTTGCTTGTGCAATGACTCTTATCAATCCTAATGGTAAAGTTGAATTCTCTTATAAAGGAATTTGTGAAGGTAAAATTGCCTTTGAAGCAAAAGGAGAACACGGATTCGGCTATGACCCAATTTTTGTAGTTAAAAACACTAACAAAACAATGGCAGAACTAAATGACGATGAGAAAAATGAAATTTCTCATCGTTCAATAGCATTAAAAAAAGTTTTATCCTATATTAGTGAAGCTCATTTGGCTGAAAACGAGTAAAATTATTTAAATACCCGCCAATAGGAATCATAGTATCAGTTCTATCAAACATTTCAGAAGGACCCATTCTAGCTTTCTCTTGAGCTTCAATTTTAGCATTATAATCACTATTTGCTTGGTATTGTTTTACTTTGACCTGCTGATAGCAACTAAATTTTTCATCACTTGCCTCTATCGCCCTGCAATTATTTATAGCTTCATCAAAATCCACTCTTCTTTGGTACCAATAAGCAGCTGTTTCGTTAAGCTTCCCTAAGCCTTTAGGTTCTTGTACGTCAACATATGCAGATGGAACAAAATCTTTCCACTGAGGCTCAGATACACCATCAAATGTTACAACATCTTCTGCGATAACCGCTAATGGTAATATTAAAGCGAATAATACAAAAAGTTTTTTCATATTCAGTATACCCTTTTTTTAAATTATAACATTTATAAGAACAGATAATCAAATAAATGTTACATAAATATAAAAGCACAACAAAACACAATATGCACTGCTCTAATGTAATAGAAACTCTTAATGTATACACACTTATAACTCTAAGCTTTTCTCATTTTTATTTAATACTAAATAAGCGGACGACGAGACTGTCTTGACCTGTTCGCATTAAACAAGTCTACGGTTTTCGCTTCAAAGAATTTTATTCTTAGAAGCAAAATACCTCCGCTCTCTGCTCACAGGTCGCTCGAACTTGCGTGTCGCGAGTTCTCGATTCTATATCATTAATAAAACAAGGCAGGAATAATTCTGCCTTGTTTTATCAGCGGACGACGAGACTCGAACTCGCGACGTCAACCTTGGGAAGGTTGCATTCTACCACTGAATTACATCCGCTTACTAATTATTTATATCCTTTTTCATATCAAGAGCAAAATCATCATTTGGCGCTAACTGCAATATTTTTTCTACATCAGCTAAAGCCATCTCTTTATTTTTAAAGGTATAAAAATACAACATAGAACGTAACTTGTAAGCCTCTACCAAACTAGGATCAAGTTCTATAGCCTTACTTATATCTCTCAAAGCTTTTTCTGAATCATATGGTTCCGGATAAGCTGTAATATTATCTCTTGCAATTTCCATATATGCGACAGCATCATTAGGGTTAGACTTTATACGTTCTTCATAAACTGCAAGTTGATTATGACTTGGCACTCCTGCCATTTTCTTGCTCGAAGATAGAACAACATACAATCCCAAAATTATCAAAACTATGATTGCTATTATAAGTTTAAGCACTAATTCTTGCCTTTTCTTTTATAATAATCTTCAATAAAACCGGTATTAAACTTACCGCTCATAAATACTTCATCTTCAACAATTTCTTGATGGAAAGGTATTGTAGTCTTAATTCCGGTTACAACATACTCTTTTAAAGCTTGATACATTCTGCGTCTAGCTTCATTTCTATTTTCACCCCAGCAAATCAATTTTCCAATCATTGAATCATAATAAGGTGGTATAGAATATCCAGGATATACATGGGAATCAACTCTTATTCCAAATCCTCCTGGAGCAAAATATCCGTCAATTTTTCCTGGACAAGGCATAAAATCATTATCAGGATCTTCTGCATTTATTCTACATTCAATAGCATGACCTCTTAATAAAACATCATCTTGTGTGTATCCTAATTTTTGTCCAGAAGCAACAAGTATTTGTTCTCTTACGATATCAATTTGAGAAATCATTTCAGTAACACAATGCTCTACCTGAACTCTTGTATTCATTTCCATAAAATACCATTTCCCATCATGATCAAGCAAGAATTCACAAGTACCTGCACCTTCATATCCAATAGCTTTTGCAGCTCTTACAGCTGCTGCACCCATTTCTTTTCTAGTCTTTTCATCAATAGCAGGAGATGGAGCTTCTTCTAATAGCTTTTGATGACGTCTTTGGATAGAGCAATCCCTTTCACCTAAGTGAATTACATTACCAAAAGAATCTCCTAAAATCTGAACCTCAATATGTCTTGGGTTTTCCAAGAATTTTTCAGCATAAACCCCTGGATTTCCAAAGAATTTTTCAGCTTCCTGCTGACATAGAGTCATATTTGATTCTAATTCATCATCATTTCTTACAATTCTCATTCCTTTTCCGCCGCCACCTGCTGTAGCTTTAAGGATAATAGGATAACCGGCTTTATGAGCAAATTCTCTTGCTTGTTCTACACTTTCTAAAAGCCCTGTTCCAGGAGTTACAGGAACATTATTTTCTATCATTGTCTTACGCGCTGTAGCTTTATCACCCATTTTACGCATTGATTCTGCTGATGGCCCAATAAATTTGATGCCATGTTCAGTACAAATATCAACAAAATCAGCTCTTTCTGACATAAAACCATATCCTGGATGAATGGCATCACAGCCTGTCATTAATGCAGTAGAAATAATTGCAGGAATGCTTAAATAACTCTGAGAGCTTGGCGCTGGTCCAATACAATAAGCATCTGTTGCTAATCTTACATGTAAAGACTTTGCATCTGCTTGTGAATAAATTGCAACCGTAGGAATTCCTAATTCTCTACAAGCACGTATTACTCTTACTGCGATTTCACCTCTATTTGCTACCAAAACTCTTTTAAACATATTCCCATTCCTTATAATCAGTAAATAGTAAATTTTCACTATTCACCAATCACTATTCACTATTCACTAATTATTCTACATACATTAAAACTTGACCAAACTCAATTGGGTCACCATTTTTAACACAAATTTGAACTACTTTACCAGCTTGTTCTGATTTAATTTCATTCATCAATTTCATAGCTTCAATAATACAAACTACGTCACCTACTGCGACAGTAGAACCAACCTCTACAAATGGTGCTGCATCAGGAGATGATGCTGCATAGAATGTTCCTACCATTGGAGATGTAATTGGTTTTCCTTTAACTTCTGCTTCTTTTGCAGCAGGAGCTTGAGGAGCAGCTGCTTGTGGAGTTTGAGAAGCAACCGGTGCAGCAGCTTGAACAGCAGGAGCTGCAACCATATTAACCTCAGGTAAATCCTTTCTTATTGTAATAGCTTGCTCGCCATCTTCTAAAGAAATTTCTGTAAGGCCATTATCTGCAATTATTTTTGCTAGTTTTTCTATATAATCTGATTCGAATTTCATTATTTTCTCCTTTGAAGATTTAAAAATTTAGGAGTCAAAAAGAATTTATAATGTATAACTTCTCCTAAACTCCTAAACTTATTTCCTTCTAAACTCTATCTAAATATTCATTACTTCTAGTATCTACTCTGATTACATCACCATTTGATACAAAGAAAGGAACCTGTACAACAGCACCTGTTTCTAATGTTGCAGGTTTTGTACCGCCTTGAGCTGTATTACCCTTTTCTGATGGTGGAGTATCTACTACTTCTAACTCAACGTGAGCTGGAATATCTACACCAATAATTCTTTTATCGTGCATAAGTACTTGTACAACCATATTTTCCTTCATGTACTTAACACCATCTCCTACTTGAGATTCATTCAATTGAATTTGTTCATATGATTCGTTATCCATCATAACGAAATCTTTTCCTTCTTTATATAAGTATTGCATTTCTCTACGGTCAAGCATAGCTTTTGCAACTTTTTCACCGGCTCTGAATGTTTTTTCAATTACGTTACCTGATTCAACGTTTTTTAATTTTGTTCTTACGAATGCTGCACCTTTACCAGGTTTTACATGTAAAAACTCAACAACTGTCCAAAGACCGTTATCTAATTCTAATGTTAAACCGTTTTTTAAATCATTTACTGATATCATACGTACTCCTTAAAATTCATATATAATACTAATTCTATTCTTATTTCGATACTAACATAAATGATTTTTTCTCGCAACTATGCCCAAATTCAAGTAAACATAACCACTTGACTTATTTTTAAAATTTTACTTGGCAAAAAAATTTTTTTAATTATAATGATAGAACCCCCTAAATTTGGGAGAGGAATTTAGACACTTGTCCGAAAGGAATAATTATGATTAGCAATAATCTGACTTTGTTGTCTCAAAATATAAAATCAAAATATAGCCCAATAAAAAAAGAACACGCGACAAACCCTCAAAGAAGGATAGCAATAAAACATAAATTTCAAGCAAAAATCAGACAATCCCATGTCAATCTATTTAATTTTATCAATGATAATTCGAGCTTTTTTATGAAATAAGTGTTTTTGCAAACTCTAATGATTGCTGAGTAACTTCACCTCCTGCAAGTTCCGCAATCGCTTTTAATTTAGCTTCGCCTGACAGCTCAGAGATATTAACACTAGTAGCGCTATCTTGCGTCTTTTTAACATAGATATGTTTATCAGACTTTGAAGCAATAATAGCTTGGTGAGTAATCATAATTATTTGCATATATTTAGAAAGTTCTTTGACCTCATCTGCTACTGCCTGAGAAGTTTTACCAGAAATCCCAGTATCAATTTCATCAAAAATTACCGTATCAATATTATCACTTTGAGCAAATATCGTCTTTATTGCAAGCATAACCCTTGATATTTCACCACCTGATGCCACTTTCGCAAGAGGTTTTAGCCCCTCTGAAATATTAGTAGAAATAAGAAATTCTACCTTATCAATTCCATTTGAAGATAATTCTGTTCTTTGAAAATCTATTTCAAACCTTACTTTTGGAAGCTCCAATTTTTCGAGTTTTTCTACAATTAATGATGATAATACTCTCGCATAATTCTTTCTTTCTGAAGAAATTTCTTCTGCCAATGCTTCGAGTTCCTCTTTTTTTAATATAATTTCTTTTTCTAAATCCTCAATATTTTGAGTAGAAAACTCGATACCTTCTAACTCTTTTCTGAGAGCATCTCCCTGCAGAATGACCTTTTCAAGAGTACCACCATATTTCCTTTTTAATTTTTCTAACAAGAACAATCGTTCTTGAATAGAATTAATCCTTTCCTCATCATTATCTAATGAGCTTGAATAATCTCTAAGAGAAGATCCTAGAATTTTTGTTCTTTCAATTAAATCAATAAGCTCACTTTCATATTCCTCTAAACTACTATCCATTGAAGCAGCCTTAGTCAAGTTAGATTTTATTTGTATTAGCCCATCTAAAATTGAGCTGTCATCCCCAGAAATTGACCAATATGATGAGCCCGTCAAATCTTTTAGTTTCTCAACATTTTCTAATACAGCAAGTTCATTTTCCAACTCTTCATCTTCACTTGGAGATTGAATCTGTGCCTCGTCTATTTCATTCACTTGAAATTTTAAAAAATCTATTTGCTCTTCTGTCTTATCTGCAGAATTTTTTAAATTTTCAAGTTTTGCCAACATATTTTTATACTCGGCAAAACCATCATGATATTGTTCAAGCAAACTACCACAAGTATTCTTAGCATAAGAATCTAATAACACGATATGGTATTTAGGCTGCAAAAAAGAATAAGTTTGATGTTGAGAATGGACATCCAAAAACATCTCACGAAAAATTTTCATAAACTCTTGATTTACAAGACATCCATTCACCCTTGAACGTGATGCTGTAGGTGTAATCTCTTTGGAAAGAATAATTTCTTCACCTAAATTATCAATCCCATACTCCTCAAATAAGCTTGAAACATCTTGCTTTTTATTCAAAATAGTAAGCTCTATTACAGCTTTGTCAGCACCAGTTTTGATCACCTCTTTTGAAACCTTAGCTCCAAATGCAATATCGATTGCATTTATTAAAATACTCTTACCGGCACCGGTCTCACCTGTAATAATATTAAGCCCATCTGAAAAGTCCAATTCTAATTCATCAATTAATATATAATTTTTTATAAAAATTTTCGATAACATATCCGACTACTCTTCTATATTTTCATCTTCCTCAACTTCATTTTCATTATATTCTAAAGATTCATCAAAGTCGCTATTTTCATTTTCATAGTCTTCATATTCTTGATAATCTTCAGAAATTTCATCCTCAGATTCTTCAGCATCATAATCCATAGCTTCGTCTAAATCTTCGTCGTCAGAACTATCTACTTGTCCTTCTTCGGCTTCATCCTCAAACTCCTCAACATCTTCGTCAATATCGCTAGAAGTATCTTCTATATGATTATCGTCCTCTTGGTATTCCTCAACTTCTTTTGGAGGAGGTAATTCTTCTTTTCCAAGCTGCGACTCTGCCTTCTTAAACTCTTTTTTTACTATATCTTTAGGAAAAGATGTCAAAGTATAAGGATTTTCAAGAGATTTTTTTAAGTTTTCATAATACTCTTCAAGATTACCAATAAACTTATACACACGAGCTAGGCAATAATACAAATCACCATTTGGCTCTTTGTCCAATTGTGTATGCAAAATTTCAAGAATCTCTTCTACATTTTCTTCTTTAAGACAAATTTTTGTTAAAAGCTCATAAGCCTGAACATCATGCGGATTATATTCTACAGTCTTCAATAAATAATTTTTTGCATCTTCAATATTACCGGACTTATATGCAATTGAGGCTAAATTAAAATATGCCCAACTATAGTCAGGAGAAATTTCTAAGACTTTTTGATAACTTTCAATTGCAAAATTTGTTAAGCCATCTTCTTCATAGATATATCCTAGATAAAAATAAGCAAAAATATCCTTAGGATTAATCTGCACAGCCTTTTGAAAATTATCAAGGGCAAGATTTTTTTCTTCTTTTTTTAAATAACACAGCCCTAAGTTAAAATAACAATTTCCATCATCAGGATCAGTCTCTAAAACTTTTTTGAATGTAGAAATAGCATCATCCCACTCTTTAAGCTCCACTAAAACCTCTCCCAAATTATAATAAAAATCCTCCTGAGGAGATAATTCTATTGCCTTTTCATAGGCAATTCTTGCTTGAGCAAAATTTTTTAATTTTTCTTGCACAATACCAAGATTATAATATAATTCAGCATCATCAGGGAAATACTTAATCAAATACTTTAAATTTCCCTCAGCCTCTTCATTAAAACCTTGATTCACAAGCATTATTGAGAGCTCTCGTCTAGCTTGAAAATTAGAAGGGTCTTCCTTTAATAAATTTTGCAATGTTTCAATATCATAATCCATAAGTAAATTATAACAAAGTATATTAGAATAGTAAATTTTTGTAAAATTTTTATTCTCCAACTAGCAAAAAAAATTATTTTTACGTTTTAGAGCAAATGGATGGTTGATTATACAAAAAAAATGATATAATTTAATAATAAATAAAGCGAGGTATAATATGAGTGAAATTAATGGTCCTAAATTTAGTGTTAATCAAGTAAACTACAGTGGCATTCAAAAGCAACAATCTGAAGTAACTCCAGAAGCTGTTGAAAATAATGCACCACAGATTAAAGATTTTTCTGATCCAAAAGCAGAAGCACTAGGACGCTCAATGCTATTTAAAGGTGTTGATGATACTACACACGATTTAAAAGCATTATTAGAAAATCCTCAAATAGCAGAAAATTCTGACAAAGCTTTCGAAATGGCATTTAAAGCTGCACAAGATGCAGGTGTAGCAAATCCATACGAAGAAGCAGCTAGTTTTGCAACAACATCTATGTAAAATTTTTAGTAAAATATTAACACATTCAATTTATTATGCTATGATTTTGTCATAGATAATATTTATGTGGAGTATGATATGGAAGAGAAAAATAATAAGCCTGTTGTCAAGCTTATATCAAAACCTGACAACATGTTAAGGACAATTTATACAGCAGCAAGAACTTGCTATAGTGCAGATACACCTATTAACATTTATGATAAAGCAGAAGATGAAGAAAAAATGCTTAATCTTATTGAAAGAGTAGTAGGTTCAGGTCACTATTCCGTAATTGAACATATTCAGGTATCTTTTGCAATATCTAATGTTTCAAGAGCTTGCACACACCAGCTTGTCAGACATCGTCATATGTCTTTTTCTCAAAAATCACAACGTTATGTTAAAGAAAAAGGTCAATTTGATTATATAATACCACCTACGATTGAAAGAAATGAAGAATTAAAAGCAAAATTTGTAGGATTTATGGAAGAAATTTCTAAAATGTACTGCGAATTTACAGATGCAGGAATCCCTGCAGAAGATGCTAGAGCAGTCCTACCAAATGCTGCTTCAAGCTCTATTGTTGCAAGTTTAAATTTAAGAGAATTGATTCACCTTGCTAATTTAAGACTTTGTACAAGAGCACAATATGAAATCAGAACGCTAATCAAAATGATGTGCGATGAATTAATTAAAGAAGAGGCTTGGCTTGCACCATATCTTGTTCCAAAGTGTGTAAGAAATGGCTTTTGTGATGAAGATAAATCTTGTGGAAGGATGCCAAAAGCTAAAGTATGAAAAAATTAGGCATTATCCTTTCAATAATCTTTCTTGGAATGGTATTATTCCAAATTTTTGTGCTTAGTCCTGAAAAATATAATGAGAAAGATTTATATGAATCAATTCTTGAAAGAGGAAAAATAAGAGTCGGAATAAATGCAGACTCTAAGCCTTTTGGATTTTACGATAAGGATTGGAAATTGACTGGCTATGATGTTGATTTAGCACATAACATCGCAAAGTACATTCTTAAGGATCCTAATGCCGTTGAATTTCATCCGGTAACACCTAGAAATAGAATGTTAAAAGTCTCAACAGGCGATGTTGATATTGTCATTGCGACCATGACAATTACTCCTCAAAGACAAGAAGTTATAGATTTTTCTATACCTTATGATTATGCTGGGCAAGCTTTACTAATCCGAGCAAACAGCAAAATCACATCAATAGCAGACCTAGCTGGACAAAGAGTTGGTGTTGTTTTTGGAACAACTGCTGAAAAAAATATGCAATTATTAATGCCAACAGCTACAATAGTTGGATTTAGAAATTATAGAGTAGCCTATGAAGCACTAAAAAAGGGAAAAATTGATGCCCTAACATCTGACGATACTATTATAAGCACATTCGCTTATGAGGATAAATCAGTAAAAATATTACCAAAACGTTATTCCAAAGAACCTTATGGAATTGCAATGAGAAAAGGTAAAACTACAAAAAAATTAAAAGAAAATATTGATTTTGCAATAAATGATATGAAACAAAGAAATGTAATAAATAGAATGAGAAAAAAATGGGGACTCTCTTAGACTTAGCTTTAAATTTACCCCTGCTGATGCTTAACTCTAAAAGCAAATTTTTTAAATAAAACATATGTAAATACTGCAGCAGCAAATGTAGAAACAAACTGAGCTATAAATACATTTAAATGCAAAAATTTAACAGTAAACTCTAACAAACCGGCATTAATAAGATAACTGAATATCCAAGTTGTACAGCATTTTAGATATTCTTTTTTCCAATCGCCTTTACTTCTAAATACCAAGAATTTTTGGGTTGTAAAAGATACTACAGATGAAAGAGCCCAAGCAAGGGCTAGAGCAATTTGGTATGCTTTTTCACCAAAAACAAGACAAATTATTGCGTAAATAAGATATGAAACACCGGCATTAAAACCTCCTACTAATAAAAATCTTATTTTATCAGATAAGCTAAACCAAATATTTTTCAAAACTTCCTCACTTGCTCAAAATACTACGGCTCAATTAAGAGCCGCAGTATTATTCTATTAACTAAAATTTATATTCAGGAATTACAAACTCCTCATTATTTGCATCCTTTTCTACAAACTGCAAATAATAATTCAAAGCTTTTTCCTTTGCAGTTTCATAAAACTCTTCAGAAATAAGCTCTCTGTGTAATTCAGTTCTATCACCTGAATAGTTACCTAAAACTCTTGAAAATTTTTCAATCATTTCAAGATTTTCACCACCTGAATAAGCCTTTGTTTTAGCATCTGTACCTGAAGGTCTAATTTCTACATACTTATCTTTAAATTGTAAATATGTTCCATCACCTACAAATTTAACAGAAACCAAATTATCAAAACTTAATTCTGCAAAAGCATTATTAAGAACTTTTTTAACAGCTTCAATATCTGCAACACCTTCTTTTATTGCAATTGCTAATGATAAATAGAACATATCATTTTTAGTTCTCAACTTTTCACCTTCAACCTTGGCAAGTTTTAATTTTTCTATATCAGGCTCTGATTCGTTGTAATATGAAATATCTTCTCTAACATCAAATTTCGCAATAATATTATTTTCTTCAAAAATTTCTACTAAATACTCAGAAAGAGTCTTATTATCCTCTTCTAATTTAGCAGCTAATGACGCTGCAACAATAATAGCTTCTGTTGCACTTTTTTCTCTCATAGCAATTGCTTTTCTACCTGCTAAAGATTCAATTAAATCTTCAGATCCCATAATCATTCCGCCAGATTCTTCACCACCGAAAATTAATCTTGGTTGGACACCTAAATTAATAGAATTTCCAAATACATCATCTACAACAACTTCACCTTGAGGATTATTCTTAATCTGTAGCTCAACTTTTTTCATTATATTTGCAATTTCTTTGAATCCTACAGGAACATTTACAACTTTAATTCCATGAGCCTTAGCCCACTCATCCCAAGATAGAGCTGAAGCAGTTGTTTTGATCATAAATCTCGGATGATTTTTGAATTTTCCACTAGCTTTGAGTTGTTTTACACGATAATTCATAAGCATTAAAAATGCTTGGTTTGCGCTATATACAGTAAGCACCCTATCTTCATCTAATTGAATATAAGAAATACCATATTCATCTAAATTAGCAATATTACCACTAGCTTCTATTTGGCAAACTGTGAGTCTATCATGATCAGGATCCGTAATTAACACAACAGTACCAACAGGATAGTCTGCTAATACTTTTTCATAATGCAAAGATTCTATTACTGGGAAAAATCTCTCGCCATTAGGTCTTTTTGCTAGAACTGTTGCATCTACTGAATAATCATAGAAAACCTTATTTCCCTTAGGATCAGTATCATATTTTCCAATACCATGGAAAAATGGATCTTCTTCTGTATTATTCCATACAAATTTGTCTTGAATACCTAATTTTTCTAAAACTCTGCTCAAAGTTCTATAAGCACATCCGCCAACACTTTCTATAAATAGTTTTGACTTCATTTTTTTAATACCATCAAGATTTTGAGCAACCCCTGATTTTAAATATTCAACATACAAATCAACACCATCGTTTAACTTAGACATAACAGCTTCGTCAATTAATGGATTATTACTT
Source organism: Candidatus Gastranaerophilales bacterium (assembly GCA_944325535.1). Taxonomy (GTDB): domain Bacteria; phylum Cyanobacteriota; class Vampirovibrionia; order Gastranaerophilales; family Gastranaerophilaceae; genus CAG-196. Next base: position 24,036 of record CALVAL010000011.1, on the reverse strand, counting down.
GCAGCGATTTTAATCTCATATTTACCTTCTTTTTCGGTAATATCAAAGATTTCCTGAATTTTATTTACAAATTCTAAAGATTCTTCAGGCAAATACTGACTACCTTGAGAATTCAAATCCTTTGTTGCAGTCTTAACTGAAATCCCGTGACTTGATGTAATATATTCACCACCTACTAAATCCAATTTGAAAGCTAAAAATGAAGCTAACCATATTGGAATAGTTTTTCTTCCCTGCGGTGTTAAAGTCTTAATTCCTTGTGCAGCTTGAATTCTTGCAATCGCTTCTAAATACAAATCAGAATTATATCTTACTTCGCTACCTGCAAGCTTAATAATTTCTTTTCCTTCATACTTTTCTCTGGCAACAAGAGCTTTCGCTAATGTAGCAAGAACTATTCCTACTAAATTAATAGGAAATCTTGTATCTTGAGGATATAAAATATTTTGAGGCCCTCTTATACCTGCTGTTGAAACTTTTGCTTCTTTAGAATAATTAGCAAACCAATCCAGCAAATTTAAACCTTCTGGATTTTCAGATGAATGAGGATATAAATGTTCTTTTTTTAATGTAAAAGTAAATTCATTCTTATTATTAAAATCCAATAAATCTAAGTTCTTAACATAATCAGGCGTTTTATCAAAAACATTTTTGAACAATTCTTTTTCTAATACGCTTTTAGGCTCTTTATTTAACATAAATATATCTCCCTTTACTAAAATATACATTCTATTATATCATATAAAAAGTATTAATATTTACAATTGTAACAATCTCATACGGATATAGGGTTGAAATGCAATATAACATGTATTATAATGTGTATATATTGTATATACCAATTAACATAAAAAAGGATTTTTATTATGACAATATCATTTAGCGGGCTGGCTTCAGGGTTGGATACATCTTCATGGGTTGAAGCATTTGTATCAGTAAAGCAAGAAAAAGTAACAGCTTTAGAAACAGAATTAAAAGCTCTACAGACTACTAAAACAACTTTGAACGACACTAGAAGTGCTTTTACGGCGCTAAGAAGTGCTATAGAAAAACTAACTGATATGAAATTTGGTGGTTCTTTCGACTTATTTGGCAAAAATATCGCAACATCATCGAATGAAGACTTATTCACTGCAACTGCGACAAGTGATGCAGCAAGACAAAATTATGATATTACAATACAACAGTTAGCTACATATACAAAAGCTAATTCTAAAGAAGCTGCAAGCGCTGTTGCAGATGATGATACATTACTTAAAAACCTTGGTATAACTAAAGGAACACTAACCGCATATGTAAATGGACAAAAATGTACTGTAAATATTGATGAGACTGATACATTGGGAGATTTAAAAGCCCAATTAGCAGGTTTTGGTGTAAAAACAGAGATTGATGAATCTGGTGTACTTCGTTTTTCTGCAGAAAAAGAAGGCGATACAGTGAATATCGGCTCAACTACTGATAGTTCAAACTTAACATCTTTAATTGGACTAACAAAACAAGAAGATGGAACTTATGCTTCTACAAGCTCTTTATATAAAGCTTCAGTAGCTTCCAAGCTAACAGCAGCTGATTCTGGTTTCAAAGAACAAATTACTGCTGGAACATTCTCAATTGGAGATGCTACCTTTACTATAGATGATAAAACAACTTTATCTTCACTAATTTCTCAAATCAATAGCAATGATGATGCACAAGCTTATGCTTACTGGGATGATGCGACTGGTAAACTATCAATCACATCTAAAAAAGAAGGTGCATCATATATCAATATCGAAGCTGGCACAAGTAACTTTACTGATGTAATGGGATTTACACAATCTGAATGGGATGCTGATGGTAATGTTACATCATCAAAGATGTACACAGATGCTCAGGAGTTAGGTAAAAATGCTATGTTTACAATTAATGGAACAAGCATGGTATCAACATCTAATACTATAACCTCAGATGTATCAAGAATTCAAGGTGTTACAATTACTTTAAACAAAGTAAGTACAGAAGAAGATGGTAATGCAACATTAAAAATAGAACAAGACACTTCTCAACTAAAAGATGCAGTTAATGAATTTATAACTGCCTATAATGAAATGATTGCAAAAGTTGATGAGGTTACTGCAAACGGTGCAGATTTAAACGGTGAAACATCATTAACAAGTCTAAAAAATACTCTAAGAAATTATACAACAAGTTCAAATACGACTAATGGTGGTATTTATAAGCTATTATCAGATATAGGTATTACAACTGCTGCTGCTGATGGTAACAACCTTTCTGCAGATACTAGTGAATTAACTCTAGATGAAGAAAAATTCATGAAAGCTCTAGAAGAAAACCCTGATTCAGTAAAATCAATTCTTGCTGGAGAAAATGGCGTACTTACAATGATGGAAAATGCTGTAGAACAAAGCCTAAAAGCAACAGTTGGATACTTTGATGTAAAAACATCAACACTTGATTCTGACATTAATAGCATGGAAGAAAAAATTAAAAAACAACAAACAAGTGTAGATAATTATAAGTCTCAACTTGAAAATAAATTCTACAAAATGGAGCTTGCTATTTCTCAAATGCAACAAAACTACAGTTCATTTTTAAGCTAAAAATAACTGTGAACAAATTTAAATGGCGAAAATCAAAAGATTTTCGCCATTATTGTTATTATTCTGCATCTAAACTCAATACCGCCATAAATGCTTCTTGTGGAACTTCTACCCGTCCTACAGCCTTCATACGTTTTTTACCTTTTTTCTGTTTTTCTAAAAGCTTACGCTTACGAGTAATATCACCACCATAGCATTTATCCAATACACTTTTTCTTAGAGCTTTAATATTAGTTCTTGCGATTACTCTACCGCCAATTGCAGCCTGTATTGGAACTTCAAACATCTGACGCGGAATTATGGTTTTTAATTTTTCAGTCAATTTTTGTCCGATATAATAAGCATTATCTTCATGACAAATTACTGATAGAGCATCAACAACTTCTCCAGCGAGCATAATATCTAATTTTATCAATTTTGAGCGCTTGTAATCTTCAAACTCATAATCTAAGCTTGCATAACCTTTTGAACGAGACTTAAGTTGATCATAAAAATCAGTAATAACCTCACTCAAAGGCAAATGATAGATTAAATCAACTCTTATTTTATCCAAATAATTCATATTGATAAAAATACCACGTTTTGATTGACATAAATCCATCAAAGTACCAACATAATCATTTGGAGTAATTATTGATACCCTAACATAAGGCTCTTCTATATAATCACGATACTGCGCAGCAGGAAGATTGGCAGGGTTATCGATTTCCACAACTTCACCATTAGTTTTATGTACTTTATAAATTACAGATGGAGCAGTTGTTACAATCGATAAATCATATTCTCTTTCCAGTCTTTCTTGAGCAATTTCCATATGCAACATACCCAAAAAGCCGCAACGGAAACCAAATCCTAATGCACTTGATGTTTCCGGCTCAAATGTTATCGAACTATCACTAAGCTTTAATTTTTCTAAAGCTTCCTTAAGTTCATGATAATCTTCATTATCCACAGGATACATTCCTGAAAATACCATCGGCAAAGCTTCTTTATACCCAGGAAGTGGTTCATTTGATGGGTTTTCAACATTTGTAACTGTATCACCAACAAATCTTGTTATCTCTTTTATAGACCCTGCAAAATAACCTACATCACCGCATACAAGCTCATTCACCTGAACACGATTAGGAGTTAGATAGCCTAATTCAACCACTTCATATTCTTTACCTGAAGCCATAAAGCGAACTTTATCCCCAAGCTTCATTTTTCCATCCATAATCTTAAAGAAGCATAATGTACCTAAGTAAGGATCATAAGCACTGTCAAATACCAAAGCTCTTAGAGGTTTTTCAGTAGTATCTACAGGAGGTGGAACATATTTAACAATTGCCTCTAGTACCTCATCAATTCCTATACCAGTTTTTGCACTTACAGGAATTGCCATTGAAGTGTCTATACCTAAAATTTCTTCGATTTCAGCTTTTACACGCTCTACATCAGCAGATGGAAGGTCAATTTTATTGATTACAGGAATAATTTCCAAATTCTGCTCAATCGCCATATAAACATTCGCTAGTGTCTGAGCTTCTACCCCTTGAGTAGCATCAACAATCAACAATGCACCCTCACAAGCAGCAAGCGAACGAGATACTTCATAAGAAAAATCCACGTGCCCTGGAGTATCAATAAGATTGAAAATATATTTTTCACCAGCTTTTGATGTGTAATTCATACGAGCAGCATTTAATTTAATCGTAATACCACGCTCACGCTCAATATCCATAGTATCTAAAAGCTGATCTTGCATATCACGCTCTGCAATTGTACCTGTCGCTTCTAAAAGTCTATCAGCAAGAGTTGATTTTCCATGATCAATATGTGCTATTATACAAAAATTTCTAACGTTATCTCGATGTTTCATAATAAATTTATTATATAAAAAAAAGCTTGTAAGTAAATATTTTTGATTATTCGAGCAGAAAAACATTAAAAAAAGATTAAAAATAAGCAAAATAAATCAAAAGGCATTAATAATGTAAATGTTGTTCGCTAATAAATATATAAAAGTTGAGTAATCTATAAGTTTAGAAGAAATTTTAGACTTTTTACTATACAAACTTATGTAAATAATTGAATATTAGAGTTTCCTTCCCCTATTGGGGAAGGCTAGGATGGGGAAGAAAATTAAGTTTAGAAGTTAAGAAAAAGTTATTATCTTTTTCTTAAAAAAATCCCCACAAAAATTAAATAGTTTAGAAAAGAAATTTTTCACCTCAATCAATATTGATAAGATGAACAAAAAACGTCTAAATTGAACCCCACTCTAGCTCTCCCCAGCAGGGGAGAGAAAATAGGAAGTTGAAGTGTACCCATAAAAGTAGAAGTCTAGGTTAGGGAAGAGTATAAAATTAATAAGGAGAAATTATGAAAGAATACCATATTTTATCGTTATCAGGTGGTAAAGACTCAACAGCATTAGCTTTTTTTATGAAAGAAAATATGCCTGATATTTTTGAAAAATTAGAACTTGTTTTTTGTGATACGGAACAAGAAATTCCTGAAACATATGACTATCTAAATAAAATAGAAGTTTTTTTGAATAAAAAAATTACAAAAATCAAACCTAAAAAATCATTTGACCATCTTTATTCAGTTTTGAAAATTTTGCCATCAGTTAATCGCAGATGGTGTACTCCGCTATTAAAAACAAATGTTTTTAAGGAATTTATTAAGGAGAAAATAGTAAATAATTCTTTAATAAATTTGTATATTGGTATTAGAGCTGATGAATTTTATCGAATTGAGAGTTCTAAAAAAAATAAAGTAGAGAATATTATAGAAAAACATCCCTTTATTGATTTTGGAATAATAAAAAAAGATGTAGAAAATATTTTAAAAAATGCAGGTATAGGAATATCAGATTATTATAAGTGGCGAAAACGCTCAGGATGTTATTTTTGTTTTTTTCAATCACCAAATGATTGGCTCAATTTATACAAATATCACCCTAATTTATATAAAAAAGCTATGGAATATGAGTTTGAATCAGGAGATGATTTAAAAAAATCTCGTTTTGGTTGGAATACTAAATATTCTCTAAAAGAACTTATTGAAAATAAAAATACTATTTGTTCAGATATTAAAACAGATTGTCAAAAAGAATTATATAGAAATTTAATTGAATTATTGTAATATTTTACAATCTGGATCATCTTGATCAATAAGTCCATCATGATCATTATCTATACCGTCAGTACAAGAGCCAATACTATCAAGACTTTCTGGCTTTGGACTGTCGTATAACCATTTATTAGGAATAGATTTCCATAGTTTTAGAAATTCACTTTTAAATTCTTTAGCTAATTGTTGATTTTCTACAATAATAGTGTTTTCATCATTAGATTTTTCTGCAACACCAGTCCAATTCATTGAGCCAATCACAATATTTTTATCATCAATTATTGCAGATTTCATGTGCATTTTTCCTCCCCAATTTTCTACTTTGACAGGTATGTTATTGTTGCGGAGAATTTTTACATACTTAGGATTTACAATATTTGCAGCTGAATCTACAATAATTTTTACATCTACGTTTCTTGATTTTGCTTCTATTAAAGCATTTATTAAATCTCTATTAGTAAGAAAAAACATTGGTACATAAATATATTTTTCAGCCTTTTCAATCAAAGGTTTTATTGCAATATCATTTGGAGGATATGATGGAGAAAAGAAAATTTTTAAATTTGTGTCACTATTAAGTTTTATAGTATTTCCATTTGAAGTTTTATTTTTATATTTATGAAAATTATTATTATAAAACATTTCATTGAATTCTTTTTGGTAAATTTCAGCTACTTCTTTTGACTTTATTAAAATAACATTATTTGCGTTATATGTCATACAACTACTACTTACATTAGTTGAGCCTGTCCATAAATATTCATTATCTACAATGAAAAATTTATTATGCATAATTGCACCAGGAACTTTCATTTTTTTACCTTCTTGAACTTTTGCATAATCTTTTATATTACTCGCATATTTTTGTTTTAGTTGTTGTTCTTCTAATAGTTTTATATCAGATGAATAATCTGTTTTTATATTTCCTAGAGTATTGATTAATTTCCAAGTATCAAAATAGGGATTTTTGTTATTGATATTCATGTCAGTAATTCCATGAATTTTTACCCCTCTATTTTTTGCATTAATCAAAGCTTTAAAAATTTTATCTTCATCACCTATTCCATAAATTGCAAAGTCTATTGATGTTTTAGAATTATTTATAATTTCTAATAGAGATTTACAAGCACCATTATTGCAATCATTACAAGGTTTTTTATAAACTAAAGGATTTACATAAAATATTTGAATACTATTAATATTACTAGCATGTACATATAAAATACTTGATACAAAAAAAATAATTAATATTAATAAGATCTTTTTCATTCTACAATTATACGCGAAATCTTTTTTTAATCTACCATATTCAACAATTTAAAAATTTTTTTATTAAACAATCTTTAGTATATAATTTTATTAAAGAAGGATTTCACTATGTCTAGATATATTGCAATTACGGATATCCATGGTGAGCTTGATAAGCTCGAAAATGTTTTATCAAAAATTGAGACAAAGCCTGATGATATTTTCGTTTTTATGGGTGATTATATCGATAGAGGTCCAAATTCAAAAGGTGTTGTTGATAGAATTATTGAGCAGGCTAATACTCATAAATGTATTTACTTAATCGGCTCTCATGAATATGCACTTTTGCATTCCCCATCTGATGATTATTATAAATATTTATTCGATAACTACGGCGGACCTGCTACTATTAGAAGTTATGGAAGCTACAACAATATTTTTAGAATCCATGGTGATTTTTTTAGAAGCCTAAAATTCTACTACTTAACTCCTAAGTATTTATTTGTACATGCTGGGATTAATCCTAATTACTCACTAGAAGATCAAAACGAAACTGATTTAGTCTATATCCGCGGCAAATTTATTTATTCAAAGCACAATCTGCCTCAAAAAATTATATTTGGACATACAGAATTTGATGAGCCGCTAATTCAGGATGATAAAATCTGCATAGACTTAGGCTGTGGAAAATATCCTCATGCAAAGCTTTGCGCATTAATCCTAAATGAAGATGGAAAAGAAGAATTTATTTTTTCAGATTAATTCTATTTAATTCTCTTTAATGATGATAGGAAATTGAAGTTTATTACATCACCATCTACTTTTGTTAGGAAGATTTGGCAATCTTTTTCATCTGCATTGATTTTTGGCAGCTGAGAAATTTCTGATGAATAATAATTTGCATCATTTCTTCCACTATCTGAAATTCTATTAGCTAGGCTATTTAATGAGAAGTTTCTCAAGAATCCTGCAAATCCTTCACCTTTATTTGACATTTTTGTATAAATTCTAAGTGTTGCATCATTTGTCATCAAATCATAACGACCTATAATAAATGAACTTAATAGTTCAGCTGATGATTTGATTTTTATAAGACTAATTACATTATCTTTTAATATCAACTCTCCTGAAATCTTATCAAAGCTTCCATCAGGAATAGTTACCAAATCGCTAAATGTAGCAGGTGATATCATAGCAAGAGGATTTCTGAAAATTGAAGCAAAATTCAATAGATATTGAACATAACCAACTTTTTCAATAGTTCCATTCTTAATCGCAAACTTAATATTACCATTCAATTTTAAGCTTTGATCAGAATTAAGTTCAATTAACCCGCTTGCCTTCCCTGAAATTTCTCTAGGTAATCCTAAAATTGCAGTTGCCATAACATCTGAATCAACATCTTTTATACCTAAACGAAGATAATATTTTTGTTTGATTAAATCAGCATTGACTTTCAAGGAAGAAATACCTTTTGCAATATCAAATCTATTTGACTGAACATTCAATATACCATCTTTATCAAGAGTTAAATTTGCATGTAAGTTTCCAAAATCTACAGATTTATATTTTCCTTTTACCAGATTTAATGCACATTTTTCTACAATAATAAGTCCTTTTGTAAATGTTGGAGCATTATCATTACCTAAAGATTCTTCAGAAATATCTGCAGCACTTGTATCAGTTAAAACCTCTTTTGCAGGCTCTGTTGTATGTTGATTAGAGCTATTTGAAAGAAGCATTCTTTCTACATCAACATTATCTACTGTTAAATTAACACTTTTCACCACAATTGGAAGTCTTAAATCATTAACAATATATCCATTAAAGTCATATTTTGTTTTTTTATACCTTCCTTTTGCAATCGCTCCTAATTTGTCATCCTTAGCACCGATTTTTGCAGATTTAATAAACAATCTTTGAGCAGGAATAAATACTTTATCTAATGAAATTACACCCGCCATTTTAGGAAACTCGCCATGATTATCAATACTTAGATTGCCTGAAATTGTTCCTTTTTTGAAAATCTTTTGACAAGCTAAGAAATTCAAAAATTCACTTGGCAATGGTCTTGGAATATTCAAATTGATATCTAATAATTTCATATTATCAACCATATCAATATTTCCATTTATAGCAAGTACAGGTGTCATTCCTTTTTTAAGCTCGTTCGTAATATAATAATCAATCGTATTAATTTTTAAGATATTTTTTACAACGCTTAAATCAACTTTGAAAAGAGTCTGATATTGTTTCAATACCATTGACTCACCACCAAGCATAAATCCTTCATTTTCTTTTAATAGAAAATACCAAACTACATCACAAGAGCCGTTTTTAGAAGTCAACGTAAGTCTAGAGCCGGCATCTCCTACTAAACCAATTGGTGCATTAAGCATTTTTGAAACATAATTTGCAAAAAAGTCATTATTAACAAAAATATCAGAAACAATTTTTGTATCACAAGTTTTCCAATAATCCTTAACATCACCGGACATTACAATACTGTTTTCTTTTTTGTTATTATAATATCCTTTGAAATCTTTCAACGTGATATCTTTATTTCCGATTTCTACTATCCCTTGAGTGATTTTTACAGGAAGTTTTAATAAATCTTTTATTTTAAATTCAGATTGATTAACATTAATATCACCACGAATATTGTTTTTAGTTAGATTTAAATTAAAATCAACGCTTCCAGTAACATCACAAATAGGAGCAAGTAGTTCTTTTCCATTCGGAATAATCATATTTGATGCTGCAATATTATAAATATCTCTTGCACTAAAGTTTTGAGAAGAAATATTTAATTCATATCCTTTTTTTCTGGCAGCAAAAGCATCAATAACAATTTTTGAGCGATCAATTTCAATTGGGAATTTATCTATATGTAATTCACCATTTCCCATATAGATTCTATTTTTATCATTAGCAGAAACTAAAATTCTATCATTGCCTTTTTTCATCTCAAAGTCAAAATCAAAATGTAAGAATTTCTTAACTTTTGATCTATCAAGAAGCATATTTTTAGAATCAAATTTCATAGCAATTTCAGGAGCATTATATGTTATAAGACATTCTTTTACACCCAAAATTGTTGAATAAAAATCTATATTAAAATCAGAAGGCTTAGTTTCTTTTTTATGTTCTTGTTTTGGCAAGATTGAAATTAATTCATAAGTATCGACAAAAATTCTATCCGCTAAAATTCTATCAATCTTCAAAGTTTTCTTAAAGATTTGATTGAAAGAAAATTGTGTATCTAATTTTTCTAAATCGAAAATAACAATATCATCTTTTTCAATAGAAATTCTATCCACAGAAAAAGCTACTACAGGACTTAATGAAGTTGCAAGCTTAGGATTCTCTATATCCAAATCAACTTTCAAAGAATCTTCTACAATATCCTCAATTGTATCAATTAATAATTCACTAGAAGCTATTTTGGGAACAGCCCACAAATAAGTTCCTACAGCTAACATTACGACTACTAATATGGAAACTGATATTCCTAAAAATAATTTAAGTCCTCTCATAGCTAAATTATACCATACATATTAAATTCTGAAATAAATAATTTATATGAATAAATTAGAATTTGCGCTGGAACTTTCTTGAATATATTTTGCAACTCCGCCGATTTCTACTCCATCAATAAGCTCTTCTGGTCTTATTCCCATAACATCCATAGACATATTGCAGGCAATAAATTTAACCCCATTATCTTTAGCTTGCTGAATAAGCTCATTCAATGTTGAAACATTCTTATTTTTCATAACCCATTTCATCATAATCGAGCCCATTCCACCCATATTCATTTTTGAAAGAGTCAATTTATCAGCTCCTTTTGGCATCATAAGCCCGAACATTTTATCTATTAGTCCTTTTTTAACATTCTTATCAGGTCGTCTTAAAATATTTAGCCCCCAAAAAGTAAAGAATAATGTAACATCTTTTCCTGCTGCTTTTGCACCATTTGCAATAATCATAGCGGCAAGAGCTTTATCTAAATCATTAGAAAATACAACTATTGTCTGAGCATTTCCTGTCTGAATTATTTTATTCTCAGCTGATTTCAAATTCCCTTTTTGTATCAAAGCTTTAATAACTTTATTTTCTACACTCAAATCTAAAAGCGTATTTCCTGTAGACTCACACCAGGCGTCGATATCAGACTTAAATCCCCTATCCGTTGATGTCACTTCAAGAATATCTCCATCATTCACTTCAATAATTTTAGAAGCAACTTTCATAATAGGTCCAGGACATTGCAATCCACAAGCATCTACTTTTATGTGATTTGTTGAAAGATTTTCCTTAGCTTTTGCTAAAGAATATACTTTCTCTTTTTTTACAGCACCATCTTTATCTTTTTTCAATTCTTTATACAAGCTGATTCCGCCCGCTAAAGAATAGACGTTATTAAAACCTTTTTGGATTAATATTCTTGATGCTACATAGCTATTATATCCAGTATTACAGAATAAAATTACTTTTCCTTCTTTTGGGACTTCATTTATTCTATTACGCAATTCAGTAATCGGAATATTTATAGCACTACCTATAGTTGATACTTCAAATATTTCACGAGGTCTCACATCAATCAAGTATGCACCTTCTAAATCCTCATAATAAGCAGGTTTTACAAACCCTTTTAAAATATTATCTGCGTTCATTCCTAAAATATTTACACCATCTTTTGCAGATGAATAAGGTGGTGCATAGCATAATTCACTATCAAGAAGCTCTTGGACTGTACCGTTATTTCTCATTACAGATGCAATGACATCAATTCTTTTTTCAACCCCATCTAAGCCTACAGCCTGAGCACCTAAAATCTTTCCTTCATTTGTAAACAATAATTTATAACAAATTTGAGTAGAATTAGGATAATATCCTGCATGGTCTCTTGAAAATACAAAAGTTTTCCAATAAGACTCGCCGCGTTTCATAAGCTGTTTTTCATTATTTCCTACTGCTGCGACAGTAAAATCAAAGACTTTTAGTACAGAAGTTCCTTGAGATTTTTTATATGAGGATTTCATTCCGCAAATATTATCAGCAATAATTCTACCTTGTCTATTTGCAGGACCTGCAAGAGGAATTAGAGTATTTTCTTGTGAAATAAAATCTTCTACTTCAACACCATCACCACCTGCGTAAATATCAGGATTTGAGGTTTGCATTTTTTCATTAACTATAATTCCACGATTTATCTCAATTCCTGCTTTTTTTGCAAGCTCAAGCTCAGGTCTAACACCAATTGCCATAATTACAATATCAAATTCGATTTCACGAGATGAAGATAAGATAATTTTATCATCTTGGAATTTTTCAACACCATCACCTAAAATTATTTCAACACCTCTATCCCGCATCTCATTTTGTGCAAAAGCTGCAATTTCCCAATCGAGGGGAGCAAGAATTTGTTTTTGCATTTCTACAAGAGCAGTTTCTATCCCCATTTCTACAAGATTTTCAGCCATTTCAATACCGATAAATCCACCGCCTATGACAACAGCTTTTTTAGAATTATTTTCTTTTATATAATCCTTGATTTTATCAGCATCAAATAGAGTTCTTACTGCAAAAATCCTATCTACAGGCATATTCTCAAATTGAGGAATAAAAGGAGAAGCACCTTGAGCTAATACTAATTTATCATAAGAGATATCTTCACCACTTGCTAATTTAACAGATTTCAATTCAGTATTAATATCAACAACTTCTGAAAATATTCTTACATCAATATTAAAAAGCTCTTTAAATTTTTGAGGAGATGAAACTAGAATTTTCTCTCTTTCATCAATCACCCCTGATACATAATAAGGTAGACCACAGTTAGCGATTGAAGTTTCTCCTGTTTTCTCTAGTACTACAATCTCTGCGGACTCATCAAGTCTTCTAATCCTTGCTGCTGCACTAGCTCCGCAGGCACCACCGCCAACAATCACTACTCTCATTTATGGATTTCCTCTCTTTTTATTTACTCCAATACACCTTATGTATCGATATTTGTTGCATAAACAGCATTTGCTTCGATAAAATCTCTTCTAGGCTCAACTTTATCCCCCATCAAGATATCAAATAGCTGATCACACATCATCGCATCTTCGATATTAACTTTTAATAGAGTTCTTGTTTCAGGATCCATAGTAGTTTCCCAAAGTTGTTGAGGCATCATTTCACCAAGACCTTTGAATCGTTGGATAGTTAAACCTTTTTGTCCTCTATCATCTACTATTTTTTGTAATTGTTCAAAAGATGTAATCTCGATTTCGCCATTTTCTGTCTCTAGAATCAACATATCTTCTTCTTCGATTAAGAAATCTCTTATTAGAGGATATGAGTTTTTCAATCTCTTGAATTCATTACTCTTAATAATATTAGATGTAATTAGTTCATGCTCATTTTCAAACAAATCAAGCTGAATTGCATATTTTGCATTTTCCGGATTATATTTCAAAGATACTGCATAATTTTTAGCTTCTGAAATATTGTAATTCTCAGCATGGTCTTTCAAATAGTGAGCTAAGTATTCAACCACTTCTGTCATTTTAGCTTGATCTTCAAAATCCTCAGGCTTAACATCAGAACGGATTAGCCCCCTTAGAACAACCGCAGGAATTATATTCAAAATAGGGTTGTTATATGACTTATAAAATGCTGACATATTTCCTAATAGAGTCAATAATTCATCACCGGTTTTGACCTTGCTCTTAGTCTTATCAGATAAACTCAATGACTTAATACCACGTTCTTTAAGCATCTTATCAAGGGCATGTTCATCATATAGATACTCTGAAGTCTTTCCTTGAGTTACCTTAAATAAAGGCGGCTGAGCAATATAAACATAACCATTTTCAATAAGTGGTTTTGCATATCTAAAGAAGAACGTCAATAATAGAGTTCTAATATGAGCACCATCGACATCAGCATCTGTCATAATAATTATTTTATGATAACGTAATTTTTCAAGATTAAATTCTTCTTCATTTTTACTGATTGTAATTCCAAAAGCCTGTACCATAGATTGGATTTCATTATTAGCATAAATCTTATCCAGTCTTGCTTTTTCTACGTTAAGAATTTTACCTCTAAGTGGTAAGATTGCTTGGAACATACGGTTTCTACCTTGCTTAGCAGAACCACCAGCAGAATCTCCCTCTACTATGTAGATTTCACATTTCTCAGGCTCACGATTTGAGCAGTCTGCTAATTTACCAGGAAGCGTAGAATTTTCTAGCACAGATTTTCTTCTTGTAAGTTCTCTAGCTTTTCTTGCAGCTTCACGAGCGCGTTGAGCTTGAAGAGTTTTTTCTATAATCAATCTTGCTAATTTCGGATTAAATTCTAACCACTCTTGAAGTTTTTCTTTAACCACATCCTGAACAGCAGGCATAACTTCTGAATTACCTAATTTTTCTTTCGTTTGACCTTCAAATTCAGGGTTTTCGATTTTTACAGAAACAATCGCTGTCAAACCTTCTCTTACATCATCCCCTGAAAGGTTTTGCTCAGAATCTTTTAAAATCTTATTAGTTCTAGCATAATCATTCAATACACGAGTAATCGCATTTCTAAACCCTGTCAAATGAGTTCCGCCTTGGTGTGTATTGATATTATTTGCAAAAGATAGAATTGATTCATTATATGAATCAGTATATTGCATAGCAACTTCGACTTTTATTTTATCAACAATCTTTTCCATATAAATCGGCTCATCAAACATAACCGTTTTATTATGGTTCAAGAAAGCTACATAACTTGCAATACCGCCTTCATAGTGGAAAGTCTCTTCCTTATTATCTTTATTATCATGAAGAACAATTTTCAGGCCTTTGTTCAAAAATGCCATTTCTCTAAGTCTTGTAGATACAATATCTACATCAATTTCTGTAGTTTCAGTAAATATTTCAGGATCAAGCCAGAAAGTAGATTTTGTACCGGTTTTTGTTGTTGTAACAGTCTTTTCGACAGGTGCAGTTGGCTCACCTCTTAAATATGTTTGACGCCAAACATATCCATCACGAGATACTTCAACAACCATTTTCTCAGAAAGAGCGTTTACAACTGATGCACCAACACCGTGCAATCCGCCAGATACTTTATAACCGCCATCACCGAATTTACCACCAGCATGAAGTACTGTATGAACGATTTCAAGAGCAGATTTACCGCTATCAGGTTTAATATCAACAGGAATACCACGACCATTATCTTCTACTGTAACCGAATTATCTTTATTAATAGTAACGTGAATTTCAGTACAATATCCTGCAAGAGATTCATCGATTGAGTTATCAACAATCTCATAGATACAGTGGTGAAGCCCTCTTTGTGAAGTAGAACCGATATACATACCAGGTCTCATTCTTACAGCTTCTAAACCTTCTAAAACTCTTATATTACTAGCGTCATACCCTTGTGCCATTCATCCCCCTCAATCATCAAAAATAATCTATATTATAATTGTATCATAAAAGCAAAATTTAGGTAATCACTTTTTAAAAAGGGGGCTTTATGTCAGAAATAATAAATTTATATAATATAGAATACGGTGAAAAATATAACAAAAAACTTGTCTTTGATAATCAAAATAGCTCTTTGACGTTAATTTCGTTCAAATCTGGAACTGAAAGAGCACTTCATGTGGATGAGCAGGATGAGGTCGCACAAATTATTGAAGGGAAAGCTGAAGTCACTATCGGTAAGGATAAATTTGTATTAAAAGCGAATGAAATGATAGTCATGCCAGCTAAAACTCCTCATGGACTAAAAGCGATAGAAGATACAAAAATGCTGTTATTAAGACCAAAACATGTACATTAGAAAATAGAAAAGAGAAATAAACTTGATTTTTTAGTATTTAGTTGATAGAATAAAGCTTGTCACAGAATACGGGCCTGTGGTACTCTGCCGAGGGGTAAATGAGTTATATTCAAAACTCAACAAATACCACTCAATATCTACGAACTAAACGCTAGACTTTATGATAGTTCGGGAGCGCAAGACACAGGCAAGGGCATGACAATTAAATATAAATCGCCACAATATAAGGGCCTGTGGCGCAGCGGTAGCGCAGAGGACTCATAATCCTTTGGTCGTGGGTTCGAATCCCTCCGGGCCCAATTTTTAAAAGATAACAATAGCAAAGGTTTTAGCCTTTGCTATTTTATTTTATACTTACTGTTATTTAAAAAATGTTGCAAAAATGTTGCAATTGAAAATTAAAATTTTAAAAGTTCATTTGTTTATTCAGCAACTCAGCACTTTTATTTGCTTCTTTAAATTCATTATCAAAAATATATGTAAGTTGCACAACTCGTTTTATTGTATCAAGTAAAGTTATGTCCGAATATCTTGATAAATCTTCAATATCGCTAATATTTTCCAATTCACTGGAAATATAAGATACTAATAGTTTCATATTGTCTAATCTACCTAAAATCATATTCATTAAATCAATATCAATGCCTAAATTTTCTAAT
This sequence comes from Candidatus Gastranaerophilales bacterium, assembly GCA_944325535.1. Taxonomy (GTDB): domain Bacteria; phylum Cyanobacteriota; class Vampirovibrionia; order Gastranaerophilales; family Gastranaerophilaceae; genus CAG-196. Next base: position 7,574 of record CALVAL010000011.1, on the reverse strand, counting down.
TGTTTGTATTTTGGTTGTTCGTTCATTTTAGTATTCTCCTTTTTAATTAAATTTCATATGCTACTAAGTACCGTTAAGGCGGGTTAAATTTATTTTAGATATCAAACTACCTAACAAGATATAAAAATCGATTTTGACTCATCTCGTTTCTGCAGAGAATGAATTTTAAGCAATGCTAAAACGTCTTGTTTTATATTTTTTTGAAAATTGGTTGTATAGATCTGCGTAAATCTTTTTAAATTGTGTTGTATCAAATCTATTACTTACAACTTGAGTCCATCTGATTTTAAATATTCCGACCTGCATTTCTTCGACCTTTTGAGCTGTCATTTCTGCCTTGATACTATCTTCAATAGATGTAATTTCCGCTTGTAATTCCTCTTGCATTACCTTTAATTCTTTTAGTTCCTGGATTTGTTTTAATAGTTCTTGCTTGTTCATCCTTCTAAATCCTTTCTTATTAATACATTACAGCCTTGCAAATGTGTTTATAAAGTTTTTTGCCGTTTGCAAAATTCATAACTTTTTTAATAAAGGTTAAGCAACCATAAGCCCCTTTGCCTTCTAAAATTAATTGGAACTGGTCAAGAGTTAGATTTTCTTCGCTGATAAATGTAAATTCTGTAACCCAATCGGTTCCATATCTGTAATTTACATCATAGTTTCTTACTTCTAATTCATTTGTTTTGATTTCGGATTGCTTCATTTTGCTTACCTTATTATTAAATCTTATAATTATATTATATAACTAAACAATTATAATATCAATATAATAATTATAATCTTTTACAAAACTTTATAATTATATAATTGAAAATTATAATTAAATAGTTTATAATTTAATCGAAAGGACATATTTATGATTAATAACAAAATAGAATTTGAGTATTTTCTAAAAGGAAAACTAGCAGAAAACGGTTTGAATATAAGCAAATTAGCTGAAAAGTTGGGTACCTCACAAGCAAATATTTCCCAACGTATAAAAAAAGCAAGCTTTGACTATATAGAAATTTCGCAAATAGCTGATTTATTAGGCTATGATATCGAATGGGTGAAGAGAAAATAATATAATAAATTTAAACGAATCTAAAAAAATACAAAAGGACTCTTGAAAATACAAACAATATGTGTTAAAATGTATTAACGGGCTGGGCATTGTGCTCTCGGTCCACCACGACGGGGGAAACTCCCCGTCTTTTTAATACGAGGGATTAAGTGCAGGAATTAAGTATTTTTATTGATGAATCTGGAGATTTTGGCAAACTATGTGAAGAATGCCCATATTACTTAATTACGTTAGTCTTACATGAGCAAAAAAATAGTATAAAAACACAAGTAGAAAATTTAGATATTTCGCTTTCACAAATTGGCTTACAAAATCACACTATACATACAGGGCCTTTAATAAGAAGAGAAAAAGAATATCAAAACAATAGTTTGAAAGAAAGATATAGTATTTTTACAAAATTATATCGCTTTACTTGTAAAGTTCCAATAAAATATAAAAATATCACAATCAACAAAAAGCAATGTAATGACGATTTGAAATTAATTCAAATGCTATCAAAAAAATTAGCTGCTTTTATTAAAGAAAATTATAACTACTTCAATAAATTTGATAACATAATTGTTTATTATGATAACGGACAAATGCAATTAACAAAAATATTGAGTTCCGTTTTTGGATCTTTATTTGATGAAAATAATGTGGAATTTAGAGGTGGCGTACCTAACGAATATAAGTTATTCCAGACCGCAGATTTTTTATGTACATTATCATTGCTTGAAGAAAAGTTGAATAATAATAGAAATTTAACAAATTCAGAAAATAAGTTTTTCGGCTCTGCAAGAAAGTTAAGAAAAAACTTTTTAAAACACGTTGAAAAGCTCAAGTTTTGTCAATAAGCAATAATACAAAAGATTATTATTTTTATTTCAACAAAATAACTATACAAAATGACTATTGTTTTGAAAATTGTTTTAATTTCCCCCAAGCTTTAAAATTATCATATGGATAAACTTATTACTAAAAAAGACCTAGAACAGTATAAAGACAATCTCTTAGAATACAGTCATTACTGCAGGCAACGAAAACTATTTAAAGCTAAACTCAATTCTGCAACTGGGGAAGAGCTTGCAAAATACAAAATTGCACTTTCAAGGACTAATTTAGCTTATGAACAATTAAAAAAGAGTACTATCACTAATCAAAAAATTATTAAAAACCAAATTAGTAAGCTTAAAAAAAGTCATCATAAAAACATTCTAACTATGCGTTATTTATATCTTTATAAGTGGTCTAAAATCATTGAAATATTATTCGGAGATAATGACGATTTTGAAGAAGAAAAAGAATATAAATACAAGGATAAAGCTTTGCTTTGGCATAGAAAAGCATTGTATTACTTAGAACAAACTAATGAAGAAGAGAAAACCGCAACAAAAAAGCTGAAAATTATAAAAAAAATGTGTGAAGAAAAAGAGTGTTCATATCAAGAGTTCTTTAATAAAGTAAAGTCTTTGGTCATATAAAACTCCCTCCCCCCATAATTTTTGAAAAAACTCCAGTCCAGAAGACCGCGTCCCCAGCTTCAAAAAATGCACAAGTAAGGTGAGCGTGAGGGGTGGGGTTTTTGCTATTTTCCCATGCCGGCATGAATATTTGACGAGTTTATTGCTTGTGATGTAGATTTATATTCTCCAAGGGGTGAACTATTAAAAATACCCCTGTTTTATGGTCGCAAATTTAATTTTTTTTAATCTTGCTTCTGTAGCTTTTTTAGAGAGTAAAATTTTTCTTTCTCGCTCTTTTAATTCTTTTTCTGTTAAATTACTTGTTGGAGTTTGTGAATCGTAATCTATTCCGAGTTTTTCTGCACATTCTCTGCAATACTTCCAACTAGGTGGATTAGTTTTGACATTTGTCAAATCTTTATCAATCCAACCATTATTACATTGCTTATTACGGCAAAAGTGCATAACATAGTTCATCAGCTATCTTCCCCTAAAACTTTCACCTTTAAACTCAAGACTTATACGACACATATCTTTTAATCTATCAATTACTGCGTTTAACTCTGGTATAGATTTTAATTTCGTAATACATTCAGGATTTGCACTAAAAGCTGTAACTACCTTATTGTTTAGTAATGTATCTACTATCCGAAATACAAGTTCTTTTCTTTTGTCGCTGTATGTTTCTCTGCCAATATCATCTAAAACAACATAATCAAAGGTTGTAAGCCAATTTAAAAGAGGTGTTATGTTACCGGCATGCTCATAACTGTAAATTGCAAACTTATCTATTAAATTTGATAAAGTTGTAAATAAACAAGAATAATTTTTTCTTATAAGCTCGTTACAAATTGCAGCTAAAAGAGTTGTTTTTGCCGTACCGGGATTTCCTATCATTTGAATACCGTAACTTTCTTTAGGCTTGAACTGTCTAGCATATTCTTGGCACTTATGAATTGTAGGTGCATTATTGTATTTTAGTAAATTTTCTGCCTTTAATAGATTTTCAAATGTTTTATCTTTGAATAGGTCAGTCATCAAGGAATTTTCAAACAATCTCGCTTGTTTTTCCGCTATGTTGTGCATTTTTATTTGATGTTCTTGTTGTTTTTCTCTTTCTTCAATGCATTTACAAGCAGGGACTTGTACTTTTAATAATCTTTTCTGCACACCGCTAAATAATTCTTTTTCAAACCATACGTAGGGTTTACCGCAATACTGGCATGCCTGCATTTTTTCGGATTCTTTTCTTTAGTTGTATTATTCAATATTTTATTTATAGAGTCCACCCGTCAATCTCCTTTTCTTTTTTCTGCGTAGTATTTGTTATGTATTGATCGTAATCTCCGTTTAAAATTCCCGCCCAGTTTCCATCATTAATTAGCCATTTTGTAGAAGGTTTATTTCCACTAGGAAAAGTAATTTTAAAAAACTTTTCTAAAATTTCGGGGAGTCGTTCCTTAAATATTGGATAATCTGCACTAATTTCAAGTAATTTGTTTAACTTTGAGTTATCTAAGTAACAATCATCTTTTTGAGAGATTCTTTTATACTCTGATTTGAAATAATCTGCTATGGGATTATTAAAATAGGGGTCTATTTTTTCATTAGATTTTTTATTTTCTCCACCTATATATGTGTGTTTAATATATGTCTTTATATTGTATTTATTGTTTTTAGAGGTGGTTAAATCGTTTTTGCCGTCTTTGTTTTGGGCATTTTTTATATAGCTTTTTACTATATCTTTTGATAGTTTTTTACTATGGTTTGGTATAGTATTTTGCTCTATGTCTGTTTTTTCGTAATAGCAATTTACTATATTATTTGATAGTAAATTACTATCATTTTGTATAGTATTTTGCTCTGTTTGTTGAAACATTTTTAAAATATTTAATTTATTTTCGTCATAATTTTCAGGGAAGTTTACGCCCCATTCATCATAATTTTTATTCAAAGAATATACGTTATCACCAAGGTTTTTAATAACATTTTTAGCAATTAACCCGTTTAATACTTTGTTAATGTCTGGTTGATACAATCCGCAAACGCTAAACCAAGTTTTAGGCTTAATAATAGCCGTTTTTTTGTTAAAACCATATGACAAACGCAAAATGAGCGATATTACTAGAAGTTCACGTTTGCTAAAATTCCTAAAGTATAAGTTTTCATATAGACTATTTGCAATTCTTAAATATCCGTTTTTCAATTTTACATCTGCCATTATTTGATAGCCTTTCTATGATGTTTGTACTTGCAATAGAAAACCAACGCACCTATAATGGATATAGAATTGTTGGGACTCTCATTTGGAGAGTCTTTTTTTATTGCATGCCTGTCTACTAAATTGTTTTTCTATTGGTGTCTTCTACCCATTTAAAAAATTCTGACACTTTAATATATTGACGTTTGCCTATTTTACGTAGAACTTTGTCGTTAAAATTGTCAGTATTGTAGAAAATTAATTGTCTTATGCTTCCCAAAGTAGGATAATCATAATAAGTATTCCATTTTGTAACTGGAATTAGTTCCGGTTTAGATTGCGCATTTTCTGTTAAATTTTCTGGCATGTTTTTTTCTCCTCTCTTTGTTTGTAAACTTTTTTTTTGTTTCTGTATGTTTTACATAGTATAAAAAATTCCATCACAAATAATCATCTCTTAGAGAGGAAAAAAGAGAGGATTTAGAGAGGAAAAGAGAGGATTTTTATTTGTTTTCTAAAATATATCGTACTAATGTTTTCTTATTGGCTTTAATTAACTCAAACTTAGCACAGATATTTTCAATATGAGATTTTACAGTAGTTCTATCAATTACCAAGGCTTTTGCGATAGTATCATTTGTATATGTAGGGTTTTCAAGTAATTTATTGTATACTCTTAGTTCGGCTTGAGATAGTTTTTTTAAATTATCAAGATATAATTCTTTTGTTATCTGATAATCTGAATAATTATACAAATTGCGCATTGCCAGTTTTTGTGTTTTTATCTCTAGAATGTTTAAAACACTATATAAGGCAGTCCTTACATACGAGATATAAAAGTTAATTGTTGGAACTGTTGGAATTATGTTCTGACTTAATATCGCAAAATCTAAACAGTTACCCATTTTAGATATTAATTTGCTGATTTTTCCTACAAATTCCTTATTTTCTATTTGAATATAAAACGCATTTATACATAGCTCTGAACGATAAACTTTATCATTTTTGCTAAGTTTGAATGACGGAAAATAGAAAAGTAAAGGATAATCAAAAGCGTTACTTGTATCAAAATATTGAGTATCGCCGTGAAAGACATTTACAACATCTGTATTTAAAGGTATATATGTTAAGTTAGTATTATTTTTTTGTATCTCTTGATATAGAGTTTTAATTTTTTCTTCTAAAACTGTTTTGGCTCTATCATATTCTTTTATTTTAGATATAAAAATTTCTTTTAGTTCTTTTATCGAAAAAATATAAGCTTTAATCTCTGCAAGAAACATGTCTAAATCTTCATAATCTTTGATTTTAGATAGTGAATTTTGATAATTTTTTAAGTCATATATAACTTGATAGTAATTTGTTTCACTTGTCATTATTCTAACCTCATGCCGGCATGTTTATTGCATTATTCATTTATAGCTATGTTTTTAAACATCTCTTGATTCATATTTTCTAGTACGGTTGCAGTGTGATTTTTGGTTAGATGTGAATATCTCTGTACCATTTGTAATGTTTTATGTCCTAGAATTGTTGCAATTTCTAATAAACTAGCGCCACCCTTAGCTAAAAAACTTGCTGCAGTGTGTCTTAAATCGTGGAAATGAAAATTCTCTAGTTTAGCGCGTTTTACTGCTCTTTCAAATTGCCCACGCAAGTATATAACAGTTTTACCGTCATTGGTTGCAAAAAGATAATCTGAATTTATGTTTTGTACTTTTTTAAATTTAATAAGTTCATTATAGATATTTGATGTAATTGCCACTCCTCTATCATCTCCGTTTTTTGTATCCAAGAAGTGGAATTGTCTATGTTTTAAGTCTATATTCTTCCAAGTTAAATTAGTTATTTCACTATATCTTGCACCAGTTGAAAGCGCAATTAATACGCATAAATAAAGCGCATAGGACTCTTTTAAACATTCTGCAAGTAATCTTTGCACCTCTTTATCTTCAAGAAATCTTACACGTCCTCTCGGTTCTTTTTTCTTAACAACTTTAAGCATTGGGTTTTCATCAAGCCAGCCGTATTCTTTTACTGCAGCAGATAAAACGATAGATAAAGTAGCCATATAACGGTTTACAGTAGAATTTGACCTTGTTTTTTGGCTTTCTTTTGGAGTCATATTTTTTCGAGGAATAAGACATTTTTCTTTTGACAATATATCCCTGTATTCAGATAAAACAATATTATCAATCCTAGAAAGGTTATAATATCCAATTTTATCTTTCCACCAAGCTAAATGTGTCAAAAATTTTTGTTGATCCGATTTTCTTTGTGGAAGTTCATTTTCTATATATCTATCAATTAGTTCGGCTAATGTATGCTTTTTTGCTTCATAATCTTTGATATGTTTACCTTTTTTCATTTCGGGTTCGTGTTCTTGTACCCATAAGCGCGCATCTGATTTTCTATCAAATGTTGCAGTCATAGGTGGATACCCTTTTACTCTGATAGTTGCGGTGTACGTTGTTTTTCCGTTCTTCTTTTTTCGTTCTTGAATTGTTGCCATAAAAATTTAAACCTTAAATAGAATTGTTGTAAAAAATGTTGCAATTTTGTTGCAGTAATTTTCAAAAAAGTACAAAAAATTACAAAATAATATTAAAACTTAAATCTCTAAAAGTCAATGATAATAACACATTTTGTTTTTAAATATTTTTGTAATGTTTATATATCAAAAGACTCATAATCCTTTGGTCGTGGGTTCGAATCCCTCCGGGCCCAATTTTTAAAAAGCTAGTCGATGACTAGCTTTTTTTAATTTTTATTCATGACATAAATGTAATTTAACGGGACATTTTATCTGAACGCATAAAAAGATTATTCGGCAAAGTTGGCTTTGTGTTTGACCTTTAGC
>CALVAL010000010.1 GCA_944325535.1 Candidatus Gastranaerophilales bacterium | reverse complement strand
AAAATATTACGAATTAAGTACTTTATCAGAAAAAGTCATTAAGATAGATCTTACAAAAAGTAATTTTATACATTCTCAAATTGCAAAAATTCGCAACTCTATCGAAAAATGCCAAGCAGATATAAAAGCTTATACTGCTCAAATTTCTAAATTAAAAAATAAAATTGCTCAAAATCAAGGTGATATTGTAAAACTTGAAAGCGAACAAGCTTCTAAAAATAAACAAATTGCATTAATCGTTGAAAAAGAATTAAAACCTATGTTTAATTCTTTAAAAGAGTTCTATGCAAAACAAGGTATAAAAATTATTAAATAAAAAAAAAGGAAAAATAATGAAAATTCAAAAAATAAATAATAGCAATTTTAAAGGATTATTTACAAATAAATCCACAAGTGATAATTGGAGAATGGAATATAGCCCATATAGTTGGGAAAGCAATAATACTTCTAAAATGGCAAAAAAAGAACAATTTGATATTTATGCGCATACTCTTCCTGACAATGAAGAATATTACATTAAAGGTTCAGGTTTAGCAGAATCATCTAAAGACATTTTCGGGACCGAATCTTATTATGTTAATCATGATGGAAAAATGCGTACAACAATAACAGAAATGCCTGCCTTGAATAGAGAAGAGTCTTTAAATATTTTAAACAAAAAATTAGACAAATTTATAGAGATAAAAAATACTGCAATGTCTGCAATAAAAAATGATGCTGAACTTGTAAAAAACTCTACCATAAAAAGTGAACAAAGATTTGCTAATTATTATAACGACACTCAAACTGGATTTTTTCACAGAGAAAACCCTATTCAAAGTTCTTGCGTTCAAATGAAATACGAATTTGATAATGTAAGAAATAATACAGTGCAATTATATAATAATTTAACTAATTATATTAAATTGCGTGAATCATACGAAAATGTAAAAAAACAACACGCCCAAAACGAATCTGAAATCAAATTTTTAAAAGATTTAAGATCAAAAAATCAACTTATTGATATAAGCAGAAGAGATATTTATGACCCAAATAAAGCACTTTGGGAAGCTTTACAAGATATTAACAAATCTATCAGTAAATTTGTTTGTCTACCGCATAAAACTATTTCTATAGAAGAAATATTGAATGCTGTCGGACAAAAAGTAAAAAGTGCAGATATTCCACAAAAAGCTATTGAATATGTTGATACTTTGATAAAAAAATCAATTTAAATAGTCTAAAATATAAAAAATAACCTCTCATTTATTGGGAGGTTATTTTATTATTACACTTTATTTATATAATTTCTTTTCCTACAATAGGAGCAATCTGTTTTATTTGTTTGTACAACAAATCATATTGCCAAGGATATAAAGATTGAGCCCCATCACATATTGCTCTGTCTGGGTCATGGTGTACTTCAATAATCAAGCCATCACAACCTGCCGCAACAGCAGCTCTTGACATAGGCTCTACCTTATCCCGCAAACCTGTAGCATGAGATGGATCAATAATAATTGGCAAATGGCTCAATTTCTTGATTACAGGAATAGCCGATAAATCAAGAGTATTTCTTGTATATTTTTCAAAAGTTCTTATCCCTCTTTCGCAAAGAATTACTTGATTATTTCCACCTGCCATAATATATTCAGCAGACATAAGCCATTCTTCATATGTTGAAGATAGGCCTCTTTTTAAAATTACAGGTTTATGAGCATGCCCTAATTCTTTTAGTAAATTGAAATTTTGCATATTTCTAGCACCTACTTGCAAAATATCAACATATTTTTCAAACAATTCAAGCTGAGCTACTTCCATAATTTCAGATGTAACAGCCATTCCATGATTATCAGCAACACTTCTAATAATTTTTAGACCTTCTTCGCCAAGTCCCTGAAAAGCATAAGGACTTGTTCTTGGCTTAAATGCACCACCACGAATAATTTTAACATTAGATTCAGATAACTCTTGAGCTGTCTCATCCATTTGATCATAAGATTCAATAGTACAAGGCCCTGCAATTAGTCCTGTATACTTATCACCAAATTTTACACCATTTACCTCTACAACAGTATCTTTCCCCTGACAAGCTCTAGCTGCTAGTTTATAATTTGTTGTTAAACGAATTACCTCATCGACACCATGCAACAACTCAAAATCTCTTTGGTCAACTTCCTTAACTCCGATTGCATGCACAACAGTTCTCGCCTCTCCATGAGAGACCCTCGCTTCAAAGCCTTTTGATTCGATAAATAATTCTACACGCTTAATATCTTTTTCAGTCGCGTGACTATTCATTACAACTAGCATTATTCTTACCTCTTTGTACTATTTATTTTGTGTAGTTTTCATTTAAATGATATTCCTAATTATACACAAAACAAGATTTATGTGTTATACTTAAAGCTATTATGACGGTATTTGATGAAAATTTAATTTTAGAAACAATAAATATGATTAAGCTTTACAATTTTGATATCAGAACTGTAACGCTTGCAATTAGTTTAAGAGACTGTCTTTCAGAAGATATTAATATAGTTTGTGACAAAATAAAATTCAAACTAGAAAAATATGGAAAAAATTTAGTTAAATATGCAGGAGATATAGAAAACGATTATTCTATTCCTATCGTTAATAAAAGAATTTCTGTTACTCCAATATCATTATTAGGAGAATCCTGCAAAGTAAAAGATTATGTTAAAATTGCAAAAACATTAGATGAATGTGCTCTAAACTTAGGAATTGATTTTATAGGAGGATATTCTGCTCTTGTAGAAAAAGGATTCACACAAGGTGATAGAGCATTAATTGATTCAATTCCAGAAGCATTAGCCCAAACAAATCGCTTATGTTCTTCTGTAAATGTTGCAACATCTAAAGCTGGAATTAATATGGATGCTGTTCTAAAAATGGCTGATACTATTAAAGAAGCTGCACAGCTAACTGCTGATAAGGATGGTCTTGGTGCCGCAAAATTAGTAGTATTTTGTAATTCAGTAGGCGATAACCCATTTATGGCAGGTGCATATTGTGGATATGGAGAACCTGAATGTGCATTGAATATTGGAGTTTCTGGCCCAGGTGTTGTAAGAGCTGCAATATTAGATTTAGATAAAAAAGCGGATTTAGGAGTTTTAGCTAATAAAATTAAGCAAACTGCCTATAAAATAACAGCAACAGGAGAATTAATCGGAAGAAAAATGGCTCAAAAGCTTAATATTCCTTTTGGAGTCATTGACTTATCTTTAGCTCCTACTCCAGCAATTGGTGATAGTGTAGCACAAATTTTCCAAGCTATGGGCTTAGAACATGCAGGAGCTCATGGAACAACAGCCGCATTAGCAATGCTTAATGATGCTGTAAAAAAAGGCGGCATAATGGCAAGTTCTTATGTTGGAGGACTTTCAGGCGCATTTATTCCTGTATCAGAAGATGCTGGTATGATTGAAGCTGCAAGTTTAGGTCATCTAACCTTTGATAAATTAGAAGCAATGACTTGTGTTTGTTCTGTAGGGCTTGATATGATAGCAATCCCTGGAGACACTCCTAATAGTACGATTGCAGGAATGATTGCTGATGAAATGGCTATTGGTATGATTAATAAAAAAACAACTGCAGTAAGACTTATTCCTGCACCAAATAAAAAAGTAGGAGACAAAGTTGTTTTTGGTGGACTACTAGGCGAAGCACCAATAATGAATGTCAACTCTTTATCATCTGAAAATTTTGTAAATAGAGGTGGTAGAATTCCTGCACCGATACATAGTTTAAATAATTAAAGGTTTAATAAATGGCTACATTTAAAGATATGGAAGATAGTTTAAGAGGATTTATCATACAAGAGCAATCTGATGCTCACAATGCTAGAAGTACAAACATAGCTAAGTATAACAATATAAAAATCTGGATGGATCCTTCAAAATACCAACAAGCACATTTTTTCATAAGAATTTCTATTTCAGAAGCAGTTTTTCAACTCAGCGATGGTTCTAAATTAAATGGCGGATTAGGTTATGAAGAACGCTTCATTATTAAATGGTTTGGCAGAATGGGAATCAAAGAAAAACTCCAAGAACTATGGACTAATGCTGAAAAAAATAAAGAAGATCAGTAAGTTTTATGCTATGATAGTATCAATAGTATACTAAATGGGAAGATAATGGAGTACAAAGATTTAGCAGTTAATCCTGTAAGTGTTGTTCTACAGCTTATAGGTGCCAAATGGAAAATTTTGGTAATCAAAGAATTATTAAAAAAAGAAATGAGATTTGTGGAGCTTAAAAAACATCTCGGATGCACTGCGAAAGTTTTAACAAATTGTCTAAAAGAACTTGAAGAAGATGGGTTAGTTATAAGAGAAGAATATGATATTCAGCCTCCAAAAGTTGAATATTACCTTACAGATATTGGTTACACACTAAGACCGGTAATTGAATCAATGCACAAATGGGGCAAAGAATATAAAAGATTAAGAAAATTAATGGAAAGGGTTAAATAATGGATATTAAGTATTTAGGTCATAGCGCTTTTGAAATAACAACAAAAGGTAAAAAAATCTTAGTTGATCCTTTTTTAGTTGCTTGTCCAGATTATAAATGTGAAAATATTTATGATATTTTTGTAACACATGCCCATGGTGATCATTTAGGTAGCGCAATAGAAATATCTAAAACAACAGGTGCTCCGATTACTGCGGTATATGAACTAGCTAATTATTGTGCTAAAAACGGTGCAAAAACTATTGATATGGGACTTGGTTCTTGGCGTGACTATAGTTGGGGAAGAGTAGTTTTAGTGCCAGCTTTTCATTCAAGCTCAACCCCAGATGGAATATATGGTGGCTGCCCTTGCGGCTTTGTGTTCGAAATTGAAGATAAAACTATCTATCATGCTGGTGATACTTGTTTAAATTCGGAAATGAAAATGATTGGAGAAATCTACCAACCTGATATAACAATGCTGCCTATCGGTGGAAAATATACTATGGATATTGAACATGCAGTGAAAGCTGCAGAATGGATAGGTGCTACTGCTATTATTCCAATGCATTACAACACTTTTGATGCAATAAGCGTTGATATATCAGAATTTGAACGTCAAATAAGAGAAGTTGGCAAAATGCCTATGACATTACAAATCAATGGAAGTTTGTAATGAAAATTTACAATTTGAAAAGATTTTACTGATAAGATAATATTATATTGAGAGACTGTGCGTGGGGAGTACATGGAAAATAATTATTTTGCACTACTAGCTAATGATGTGAAGAAATTATGGAACGGACTTGATGGGAACCAAAAGTTCGGTATGCTCGTTTTAATTGTTGTAACGATAGTAGCTGCAACTTTTTTCTTATCAAAAGCTATGGAACCTGATTGGGTAGTCTTGTATTCTGATTTAAACGAAGTTAACGCAACTAGTATCGTTGAAGGGATGAAAAAAAATGGATATCAATATAAAGTATCAGAGGATCATAAATCTATTTTAGTACCTTCAAATGTAAGAGATGAAATGAGAGTGTTCGTTGCTGAAAATGATTTAATCAAAAACGGTGATACCGGATTTGAATTACTTGATGATATGCAACTTGGCTCTACTGATTTTAAAAATAAATTAACAAAACAAAGAATTTTTCAAGGAGAATTAACACGTTCAATTGAAAAGATTCAAGGTGTAAAATATGCAAGAGTACAACTTGCAGAACCTGAACGTTCAATTTTTGAAGATAATGATGAAAAACCTACTGCATCTGTTGTTTTAGTATTGGAACCCGGATATAAAATTAAAGCGTCTCAAGTAAAGGCTATTAAAAATTTAGTTGCATATGCCGTTCCAAGAATGACTCCTGAACAAGTTTTTATTACAGATCAAAATGGTAATACTCTTTCAGATGAGACTTCTAAAAATTCAACAGATATGGAGAGTTTTAAAGGAAATCTTGAAAAAGATATTTCTAAAAAAGTATCTGATGTCTTAGAAAAAATAGTAGGAAAAGGTAATGTTTCAGTACAAGTAAATGCTGATATTGATTTTAATTCTGCAAAATCAACTATTGAAAGCTATATACCTGTAAATGAAAAAGGGGAAGGGGTTATTACAAGTTCTCAAACAGAAGTCGAAACTTATGAAAATCCGAATAATGTCCCAAATCCTAATAATGTAAATCAAAGAAATTTAAATTATTCTAAACAGAAAACTGCTATAAATTATAGTGTATCAAAAGAAGTTAAACAGGTTGTATATGCTCCTGGAACAATTAAACGTTTATCAATTGCAGTTGCTGTAAATAAAATTTTAACCGAATCAGAAAAAGAAGAATTAAAGAATCTTGTATTATCAGCATCAGGTGTAGATTATTCACGTGGAGATGTGATTTCTGTATCAGGTCTTCAATTTGAAGGTGTAACAATTGATAAAAAAGCTCAAGAAGAATTTGCTAAACAATATCAACAAGAACAATTGCTTTACTTTATAACATCTTCGGTAATACCTCTTGTTATAGTACTAATACTTGGCTGTTTTGCACTATATATTCTAAAGAATTTTATTGCCAAAATGCCTTCTGCTAAAAAACATGAACGTATTGTACAAGAAGATATAAGTGAAAAAATTGACGAAATTGAACCTGAAGAAGAACTACCAAAAATTGAATTTAATAAAAAAGAAATTAAAACTCAAAAAGAACAAAATATAAATGAATTAAATGAAGCAGTAATGGCTTCACCGGAAGATGCAGCTAAATTAATTACATCATTCATAAAAGACTAAAGTAGAAGGTTAGTATGGGTATAGAAGAAATTAAAAAAGCAAAAGAAGAAGCAAAAAAGACAATTACGCGTCCTAGTCAAAAGGTTGCAGCACTTCTTATTGCACTTGGACCGACTACTGCTTCTGAAATATTAAAAAATATCAAAGATGAAGACCTATTAGAGCAAATCACACTTGATATTGCAAACTTAGGAAAAATTTCTGATGAAGATTTAAATGATGTACTAATCGAATTTAAAACAGTTTTTCAAGCAAAAAATTATATTGCTCAAGGTGGTGTAGGATATGCTAAACAACTTTTAGCTCAGACATATGGAGAGCAAGAGGCTGCTAAATTATTAGAAAAAGTAAACTCTATGGTAAATACAAACCCATTTTACTTTCTCAATGAAGCAGATCCTTCACAACTTGCGAATACATTTGCTTCTGAAAATCCGCAGCTTTTAGCTCTTATTTTGGCTTATCTGAGACCGGAACTATCAGCGCAAGTACTTGCTTTTTTGCCACCTGATGTGCAAGCTGTAGTATCTATGCGTATCGCTGATATGACACCTACAAATCCTGAAATCTTATCTACAATTGAAGATATTGTAGAACGTAAATTTTCAGCACTCTTGGTTCAAGATTTCTCAAATGCTGGTGGTGTTGAATCATTAGCAAATATTCTGAACTGCTGCGACAGAGGTACAGAAAAGAATATCATGGAATGGCTTGATATTGAAAACCAAAAAATGGCTCAAGAAGTTCGCGACTTGATGTTCGTATTTGAAGATATTATTATTCTTGATGATAGAGCTATTCAAAGATTACTTAGAGAAATCGATACAAAACAACTTGCTCTCGCTCTTAAAGGTACTAAGGACGAAATTAAGGATAAAATATTTAAAAATATGTCAGAACGTGCTAAACAAATGCTTACTGATGATATGGAATATTTAGGTCCAGTAAGAGCAAAAGAAGTTCAAGAAGCACAAACAAGCATTGTTAATTCTATAAGAAATCTTGAAGCAACTGGTGAAATCACTATTACTCGTGCTAGTGTAGAGGATGAATTAATTGAGTAGTAATAGAATAAAAAGTCAAGAAATCCAGCTTGGAGATAATTTTGTATTGCCAATTGAGCAGACAAGAGTTACTGCTCAACAAGCTAAAGTACAAAAAATTATTGAAGAAACTGATGCTAAAGCAAAACAAATTATAGATAATGCAGAAAATAAAGCACAATTAGTAACCCAAACTGCTAACAATGAAGCCGAAAGAATTATTGAAGAAGCTCGAAAAAAAGCACAACAAGAATATGAAAGTATAAAAAATAAAGCTTATGAAGAAGGTTTCAAAAAAGGAGAACAAGACGGGCTTGCAAAATTTCAAAACGATTCTTTAGAAGCTCTAAAATCACTTGATACTCTTGCTAGCAGCTCCTTTGAAATGAAAAAAAATATTATCGATTCAGCTTCACGAGATATTGTTGATTTAGTTTCTATGATTGCTGATAAAGTCTGTCATGAAAAATTTGATGATGAAATTTTATATAATATTACACTTGATGCAATCAAACAACTAAATGATAAAGAAAATATTACAATAATAGTAAATCCACTATTGGTAGAAAACATAAATAATTTAATAGAAAATTTTAGAGCGGAAATTCCAAAACTAAATACTTTAAAAATTATAGAAGACACCTCTTTATCTCCTGATGGTGTAATTGTAGAGACATTAAATTCCAGGTTAGATTCAAGGATTTCCTCGCAGATATCTGAAATAGCAAGAAAAATGTTAACAGGTGTCGATGATGAATTGGGATAAAAACAAATACATTAATATTATAAATAAAACCCAATCTATAAAAGAAATTGGTAAAATAACAGAGATTATAGGCTTAACTATTGAATCAGATGGACCCAAAGCCTCTATTGGTGACCTGTGTTATATTTACAATGATTATAATGACAAACCTACAATGGCAGAAGTAGTCGGATTTAAACAAGATAAAATTTTACTTATGCCTCTTGGAAACCCTGATGGAATAAGACCCGGAGCTTTAGTTGTTAACAGTGGAAGTGCCATGAAAATAGGAGTAGGAAATCAACTTATCGGCAGAGTACTTGATGGACTAGGTAATCCTATTGATACATTAGGCGAAATCAGATTTTCAGAATATCGTTCGACTCGAGCTGATTCCATTAATCCGCTTAAAAGAAAGCGTATATCCGAACCTCTTAGCCTTGGTATTAAATCAATAGATGGTTTTATGACACTAGGTAAAGGGCAAAGAATGGGTATTTTTGCAGGATCTGGCGTTGGAAAAAGTACAACTATCGGTATGATGGCTAAAAATACTTCTGCAGATTTGAATGTTATAGCACTAATTGGAGAACGTGGCAGAGAGGTAAAAGAATTCATAGAGGAAATTCTAGGTCCTGAAGGTATGAAACGCTCAATAGTAATTGCTGCAACATCTGAACAACCTTCATTAGTAAAAATAAAGGCTGCTTTTGTTGCGACATCGATTGCAGAATATTTCAGAGATAAAGGCTTAGATGTTTTATTTATGCTTGATAGTGTTACTCGTATTGCTATGGCACAAAGAGAAGTAGGACTAGCAATAGGAGAGCCTCCTGCAACTAGAGGTTATACGCCATCCGTTTTTGCATTAATGCCTAAATTAATGGAAAGAGCAGGTACCAATGAATTTGGAACTATTACGGGATTATATACCGTATTAGTCGAAGGTGATGATTTTAATGAACCAATTTCAGATACTGCAAGAAGTATTTTAGATGGTCACATTATGCTTTCTAGAGAATTAGCACATAAAAATCATTATCCAGCTGTCGATGTACTACAATCCTTAAGTAGGGTTATGGGTGATGTGACAACTAAAGAACATAGAAATGCAGCAGGAGCAATTAGAAATTTACTTGCAGTACATAAAAAGAACGAAGATTTAATCAACATAGGAGCTTATGTTAAAGGGTCTGACCCAAATTGTGATAAAGCTATTGCTATGATGAATGAAATTAACGGATTTTTAACCCAATCTACTGACGAAAAAATTAATTATGAAGAAACTGTCGCTAAATTACTACAACTAGGTCAATTAGCTGGAGCATAAGATTTATAGAAATACTATTTAGATTTCTTAATATATATTTACATAAAGTCAATTTTTCTATTCAAAATGTTTTTATATATACATAGGGAAAATAAGGAATAGGAATTATGGCAGTCGGAGCAAGAGACTATATTGACAAATTGTTAGTCAAAAAGTATGCGGATGAAAAAGTTGATAACCATGAAGCAATGGAATCAATGGTTGATCCTCAAAAAATGTTAGAAGCAATGAATGATGTAGCAACTATTCAAAGAAATATGTTTATGCTATCTCAAAAGTTGAACACTATATGTTATGCAGTAAATGCAAAATCTGCAAGATATAGAGGTAAAGAAGCTGCGGAAGGCTAGACTTTATCTTTAACAACTTTTTGCAGACCTTTCGGGTGGTCAACATTGCGTTTAAGCTTTAGTGCGATTTCAAGTGCCAATTGTTGAATTATTAGAACATTCGCAAACAATTGCTGCACTTCGTTTTCGCAAGATATATTAATGATGTAATTGGGTTTAAGTTGATTAACAACAGGTCCGATTACAACCAATTTAGGGTTGTAGTCGGCTTTTATTTTTTCTAAATTAGCAATTGAGCGTTCTGAAATTGTATCTACAGTTATATAAATTAAAGTAGATTTATTATTTAATACAGCGACATGTCCGTGCATAAATTCACCTAATATCGCAGCTGATATGTTTTTATAAGACGTTTCTTTAATTTTCAATGCTGCTTCTTTTGCTAGTGAATATGAAATTCCATCTGCTGTAATTACAATATTTTTTTCTTTCGCCAATACTTTTGCTAGCTTTTTTATTTCTTCTCTCTTTGCAAGAGCTTTTTCCATTGTAGCTGGAATACTGAACAATGATTTTTTATACCTTGTAATTAGATTTTTATCTGCATTACTATTTTCAATAAGTTTTAATGAAATAAGAATTAAGCAAAGCATTTGTGAAGTGAAGGATTTTGTAGCAGCAATCCCTTTTTCTTCACCTGCATAGCATGCAACCTTATAATCTGATAAATTCCAAATAGTTGAATTCTCTTTATTTGTAATACATAGAGTCGGTAAATTTGAAATTGATTTTACCCTTTCTAATGATTTTATCGTATCAGAAGTCTCTCCTGATTGGGTAATAAAAATATAAAGAGTATTTTCATCATGAGGAATAACGCTTTTTAATAAAAATTCGCTTGAATAAATTGCTCTAGTCTCAATTTTTGAAATTTTTTCTATAAGCTCTATTGCGAATCTTGCACAATGATAAGAAGAGCCACTTGCTACTAGGATAATTTTTGTAATATTTTGAGGCAAGTCAATTTTTATTTCACCTGTTTGTGGGTCAATGTATTTCATCAAAATATATGGAACAATTTTTGTTTGTTCAATAATTTCCAGTTCCATGTTAGTTTTTTTCTTGTTAAACATAGCTCTCCTAATTACTTACATACTAATTTTAACACATTTTAATCAGGACTTGAAGCTGCAAGACATAAAATATCGGATATATTTTTATCCTTCAAAGTTTTTATCATTTCTTCAAATGTCGCACCTGTCGTTGAAATATCATCAAGAATTAGTACAGGCTTATTAAGATTTTTCTCTGGATTAATTTCAAATGCGTCTTTTAAATTATCCATCCTTTGCGCTCTTGTGAGCTTATATTGAGCTTTTGTATTCTTAACTCTTTTGATTAATTCATAATTTGGCTCTAAATTTGCAAGCTTGGAAAACTCCTCTACTACTAAATCCATATGATTGTATTTTCTTTTTTTAATCCTGTTTTTATGCAATGGAGTGGGAACTACCTGAAAATCCCTTTTATCATCTAATAGAATAAAATATTCATACATAAATTTTGCAAGATAATATGCTAATTCCTTTTGATTATGGTACTTTAGTCCACGGATTAGTTTTTGGAGATTCTTATTATAAATCCCACAAGAATAAATATTTACTCCTTCAATAATTCTAACAGGCTGAATGCTTCTAAATTCAAGTTCATTGTAGCATTTAGGACACATTTTGAGCGAGTATTTAGATGACCTGCAAAAATAACATTTCTTTTTATAAATTAAATCCAGCAGCGATAATAAAAACTTTTTCATACCCAAATATTATAATAGAATCTAAAGAATTTTAAAATAATAAAAAGCCCCTTTTGATTTCGGGGCTTGGAATATTATTAATTAGGAGAAATATATTTTTATTTAAATAATTCAAGAACTTTTTGATATGCATTATTATTTTCTGGAGTTTCTAGCCATTTTGTTAAAACGTCACCATCAATAACACTACCTGCAACATAATCAGTTCCATCTATATTAGTTAATTTATCAAGTTTTACTTTCTTAATTTCATTACCTTCTATTGTATAGATTTGTCCGAAATCATCTTTATAAATGAAATTATTACCTAATTTATAAGCATTTGGAACTTCTCCAGATGATAGAATATTATCTAATTCTTTTTTCACAGCATCATTTTTACTCCAAAAATCATTGATTGTCGATGTTGTATTATGAGTTGTTGTAATAGTATGTTCAATAGGTTTATTTGATGATGCACTAAATAATACCTTATCATTATCTTTTACATATTCATAGAAACAATCTTTAGCTTCAGTATTTATACCAAAATCAAAATCTTTACCTGCTTTTTGGATATCATCTTTAAATGTAGTCTTTAATCTATCTAAAGTTCCTTGATCCGCTATATCAGTCCAAGCAGTACCATTTTTATAACGAGCTGATAAAATTTCACCATTTCTAATTACTAATTCTACATCTTTACCAAGATTTTCTACATAATTTCCGGCACCATCTCTAAGGTGAACAGCTCCATTCATGCTGTAAGTAAATGACTCTGCTTTTTTAGCTAAATCTGAATTTTTATTGAATAAATCAGTAATATCTGCAATTCTTTCAAATTCACCACTATCTTTCTTGATGAAAGCATCTATAATTTTACCGTCTTTATCATATTTAAATCCGTAAGTTTTACCATCAAAAACGATTTCTCGTCCAACTTTTGTGTAATCTCTACTTGATGTAATTTCACTAATAGTTTTATTAACAGCATCCTTTAAAGTCGGATTACTTCTTTCCCATTCCGCAATATTAGTAATTGCCTTTTTCTCTTTGTTAATAATTTCAGTAATACCGACATCTTTTATTTTAAAAATCATTCCATCTTTTTCAATAGTATATTCTTTTAAATTTTTTCCACCTTTTTTAATAACTCCAGATAGTTTCTCTGCAGCTGCATCCGCTACATTATCTGCAGCACTAGAACTTTTACCTACAAATCCGTTCCAAATATTTTTTAAGCCGGCTTTTATACCTTTGCCATCTCCCCTTTTACTAGCATATAATAAGCCTGCTCCAACGACCCCTAGAGCAACGACACTGGCTACAATACCTTTACTGCTAATACCAGAATCATCGCTATAATCAGCTTTAGGCAAATTTGATACAGCTGTTGATGCAGAATCTGTGCTTGCTGTAGAACTAGCTGCAGCTTGTGTACCAGTAGCTCCTTGAGTACCTTTGAAATTAACATTATAAGAATTATAAGCATTCCAAAAAGCTTGATCGTTAGCATATGAGTATGGATTATATCCTATGCTATCTACTGCATTTACTGACATAAAAACCTGCCTTTCTTTGGTATACACTAAGTCTACATCTCTTTTCTTATTACAACTTTGTCAACCCAAAATTGTAACCATAAATCGAAATGATTCTTACATCTACCTATTTTTGTATCCTATTTTTCCCTATATATTCATGAAGTATTTTTTTATAAAAAAATTGACTTTTTTGAAAAACATGTTTACAAAACTTAATATTATACAAAAATTTGAAGAATACTAATTTTATTAGAGCTTAGCCAGATTTTAATTAATGTCTAGCTTTACAAGCATCATCATCTAAATCTATTTTTCCGTCATAGTCGTTGTCGATACCATCACTACAAGAGCCTAGAGAATATTTCCCTTCTGCTGAGGGATTGCTATTAAGCCAGCGATTAGGAATTTTTGACCATTGGTATAAAAAATATTTTTTATAAAAAACTGCTGCTTGACTATTTTGAAGAATAACAATATTTTCATCATTTTTATTAGCACCGCTATTAGAAAAATTCATTGAGCCTATTATTAAATACTTATCATCAACAATCATTGTTTTTGAATGCATTTTTCCTGCAAAATTCTCAGTTTTTACAAGAATGTTTCCGCCTCTTAATTCTTTGACTTTGGAATACTTAGCTGCTGCATTAAGTGCATCAATAATTATTCTTACATCAACTCCTCGTTTTTTAGCGTTGATTAATTCTTGTACTATTTGCTTTTCACTAAGTACAAAAATCGGGATATAAATATAGCTTTTTGCGTTTTTTATAATAGGGATTAAAGCTTTTTCATAAATTCTATCCTGTGGTGAAAAATATATTTCCATATTCTTAGGAGGATTTATTTGTGGGATTGGACTCTTATCATTATGAAATTTTCCTGAATACATTTGCTCAAACTCGTTTTGATAAATTTTTGCAGCTTCTTTTGAATCAATTACAAGAATAGAATTGGAATTATACCCTGAAAGATCAGTATGAGAAAGATTTGCAGAGCCTGTAATAACTATTTTTTCATCAAAAATGTAGAATTTATTATGCATAATTTTTGAGGCTTCGCTTGAAAATCTATCTGAATTGTTTGAAGCTATTAATTTTACGATATCATTAGTATTTGGATAAATATTTTCACCATTTGAATCCAAATCATAGACAAGTCTTATTTTTACACCACGATTAATCGCATTTTTGATTGCTTCTTCAATTTTAGGTACTGTTGAATACCCATAAATTGCAATATCTATTGAACTTTTTGCATTATTTATATTGCCTAAAATCTCTTTACAAATTTCAGTCGTGCAATTTCTATCAGGCTTTAATTTAATCGTAAAATCGCCTAAAACCAGCTTTATATTACCTAAGTCGAGCTTGTAGCTATAAAATTTTGTTTGCTTTTGAGTGAGTTTTTTTTTAATACTCTATCATATTGAGATTTTTTTATGATTACATATTCATCCAATTTTAAATTTTTGTTTATCGGATATGCGATATCGTTTGATACAATTACATATTCTGTATTTCTAATCGATTTTAAAAGCTTATCAAAAGCGTATTTATTGCTTATTTCTCCATCAATAATCGCATAAGGAGTATCAGATAATTTTTCGAAGTAGCCGAATTTATAAAAAATAAGATTATTTTCTTCCGGCTGTACTTTTCTGTTCTCAAGAATATTTTTTGTCCAATATTTGCCTAAATTCCCGATAATAAAAGCTTCTTTTTCAGAAATATTAAATTTCTTAGCAAGGATTTTATTCTTTTCGCTAAAATAAGCATCGAAACAATCTACATTTTTTATCGAGAAATTTTTGTTAAAATCAAGCACAAATTCTGTTGAAGAAATAACTTTTGTCACATAACTACTCTCTTTTTGAGTCAAAAGAAAATAAGTGCAATAGCAAATTGCTAGGAGTATTAAAATTATTATGCTAATCTTTCTCGACATAATTTGTGATTTCAAATCCTAAGTTTTCAATCTTTTCTTTCAATTTCATATTCTTTGTAATCTGAAATTCTACAAAATGATTATCTATTGTGCCATCCTCATATCTGCAAGGATGAATTAAAGCTTCTACAGTCACATCATCTTGTTTTATTGCCATAAGTCCATATGAAATTGCTAGACTATTCATCATTGAAGTATAAGTCACACCGATTAAGTAATCATTTGTATTCAACTCATAATCTTTTACAGTATGTTCATTAATCAACGTGAAGAAATTCAAAAGCATGACTTTTATTAAGTTTATCGGATATGCAAGAGTCAAATGCCTATGAATATCAGGCATAATATAAGGCTTTTCAAATTGAGTTCTTACTTGTTTTATTCCATATTCTTTTGCAAGACTGCATACCAGCTCAAAAATCCTTGGAATCGAATGAGTATGGACATGAGAATCAATATGAGTAACTTTTGTCCTTTTCATAACTTCCTCAATTTGAGCTCTGAATTCTTTTTCTAACTGCTCCATAAAGCTATCATCTTTATGATTAAGTGATTTTAGAAGTAATTGACCAAAAGAATTATTAAAATTCCCCTCCTCGTCAGTAAGCTTATCTAAATTTAGACAGAGCGATTTCCCTTCAATTATATTTAAATGAATACCAACTCCTAAATCAGGACAGGCTGGAATAATATTTTTGCAAGCTTCATCAAAAGCATCACCATTTGCAACTAAACTAGCACTTTTCAAAATCCCTGCTTGGTATCCTTCAAGTACTGCCTGATTGAAAGCCGCACTCATTCCAAAATCATCTGCATTTAGTATAAATTTTTTCCCCAAAGCTCACTTCCTCAATTAGTATTCACTATTCTAATAATTTATTGTATTATAATTTCAAGAGGATTACAATGAGCGAAAATAAAACAAAACTTGCAATAATTATTCCATGCTACAATGAAGAGCTTGTAGTAAAGTCTACTGTAGAAAGACTTTTGGAAGTATTAGACAGTATAATTTCTAAGGGTAAAATATCTAATGATAGCTACATCTATTTAGTAGATGATGGCTCTAAAGATAAGACTTGGGAAATTATAGAAGAATTGCACGCAAAATATGGCTCAAGAGTAAAAGCAACGAAGTTTATAAGAAATTATGGCAACCAAAAAGCTCTTATTGCAGGACTTTTAGGGGTGAAAAACATTGGATGCGATTGTGTAGTATCAATTGATGCGGATTTACAGCAGGATGAAAATGCTATTGAAATCTTTGTTGATGAATTCCATAACGGAGCTGAAGTAGTTTCAGGAATAAGAAATGATAGAAAGACTGATTCGTTCTTCAAAAAATATACAGCACTTTGTTTTTATAAATTAATGAATATTTTAGGGGTAAAAATCCCTCCTAATCATTCAGATTTTAGACTTGTAAGTAAAAAAGCGCTTGATATCTTAGAAAAATATTCAGAAGAAGGACTTTTTCTTAGAGGCTTTTTCCATGAGTTAGGCTTAAAAACTGCTTATGTACATTTTGATGTAAAGCCAAGAGCCTTAGGCTGTTCAAAGTTCAATTTCTTTTCACTAACAAGTCTTGCGCTTAATGGAATAACAGCTTTTAGTATAGTGCCTTTAAGAATTATTGCAGCAGTCGGAGTATTAACAGTCTTAGGCAGCTTTTTGCTAGCTTTAGAAGTTCTTTTTGAAAAATACATTCTCCATACAGCACCAAGTGGCTGGGCGACATTGGTAATCTTACTTGCATTCTTTGGTGGGCTTCAAATATTTTGTCTTGGAATAATTGGCGAATATATGGGACAAATTTTTAATGAAGTCAAGGCAAGACCTAGATATATCAAAGAAAAAGAGATTGTGTAGAGTCTAAGCGATTGGCAAATATACTTTTACGCAAAATCCACATTCTTCGTTTGAATATAGTCTGATTTTGCCGTTCATTCCTTCTACTAGCCCTTTTACAATAAAAAGTCCAAGTCCAGTTCCTCTTGTTGTTCTTGTTGTTTTATCATCAACACGAGTAAATTTATCGAACAGCGTTTTTAATTTTTCTCTTGGAATTACGTCATAATCATTTTTTACACTTACAACTAATTTTTCACCATCAATTTCATAATCAAGAGTAATTTTGGAATCATCTTTAGAGTATTTGATTGCATTTTCAATCAAATTAACAAAGACTTGCTCCAGCCTGTCATTATCTGCTAGTACTGAAATTTTGCAATTAGCAAGATTATTTACAATTTCTTTTTCTGCGTCGTTTTTCACTAGCAAAATAGCATTTTCTATTACGGATTCAACAGACACATCCACTACATCGAAATTTAGCCTTGCACCTTCAATATCAGGAATAACAAGAATATCTTCAATCATCCTTTTTAGACGCTCAGCCTGTTTTTTAATGATTTTTAAAGACTTTTGTCGCATTTCCTCATCAATTTCAATATCTTGTCTTAAAAGTCTTGAAGTATACCCTTGAATACTTGTAAGCGGTGTTCTGAATTCATGACTTACAGTATCCACCATATTGGAACGGAATTCATTCAACTGACGAAGCTCCTTATTCTTCTTTTTAAGCTGAATATAAGACTTATGAATCTGTCCAACCATCCTATTGAATTCAGTTCCAAGGAATACAAGCTCGAAAGGAGTGAAGACATTAGTTAAAAGACGGATTCTTCTTTCATAGTTTCCTTTTGATATCGCAATTATTGCCTTAAATAACTGGCGAATATTGATATACAGGTAATATGTATATAATCCTACCACAAAGAATACTGTAAGTATCGTAATTATAATTGAAAGTATGATTTTATCTCTATTATAGTCAATCGCATGACGCGTCACAGCTTCTGTTGTATTAACAATTATAAGAGCATCTGGAGATGTCTTTTTTAAATAGACTAAAGGTTGATTTTTTCTATTCCCATATACTACTGGAACATCTTCCTTCATTTCATTAGGAAGCTGCGCGATACTATTATTATATCCTTCTTCTGAGTAATGACTTGATGCAACCAAATCTTTGCCCGCTAATACATAAATTTGACGCTTATCATCAGATAGAGTCCTAAAAAGATTTTTTTGTAAGTTTTTTATATCCAATACTGCAACTAGATATCTGCCATCTTTGAGTGGACGTTTAAATACAGCATAATCATCTTTTACGTTATAAATATTGTACTTTTCAAGTTCATTTTCATGTACAATACTTAACTCTTTATAAAAAACCAAATCCTTGATGATACTATTTAAGTATTTTTGCTCTCGCTGAGGATTATTTAAATACTCGATTGTAGAAATTATTTGATTTAATTCATTATTAATTGAATGTTCAAATACATCAATCTCTTCTGAGACAATATTTGCAATCATAATTGCTGCTGAACGCAATTGAGCACGATTTGACTGCTGGTTAATATTACTTATGATAACTCCACTTACTGTCATAGGAATTAGTACCGCAAAAAAGATTACGATAATAATTTGTTCAGCGATTTTTAGTCTTCTTTTGCTAAAAAATTGTACCATTTTCCTATTCTCCAAATGGAGTAAGCTTATATCCAACATTAGTTACAGTATGAAGATATCTAGGATTTTTTGTATCAGGCTCAATTTTATTTCTTAGAGCTCCTACATGCACTCTAAGCATTCTTACATCTTCATCACTAGAATAACCCCAAACTTCCTCAAGAAGGGTTGCAAGAGTAACTGCCTTATTAAAATGCTGCATAAGACAATATAAAATCTCAAACTCAGTAGGAGTCAATTTCATGCGTTTATTTAGAATAATAGCTTCTAATGTATCAGGGAAAATTTCAATTTCACCAGCCTCTAATATCTCATTCGATGTAAAAGTCTCAACTGGCGGTTGATTTCTTCTGAGTAATACTCTTATTCTCAATAGAACTTCTTGAATATCAAAAGGTTTAACTAAATAATCGTCAACACCACTGTCAAAGCCAACAGTCTTATCATCAATAGTTCCTTTTGCAGTAAGCATTAGAATTGGAACATTAATTTTTGCTTGACGAATATTCTTAGCAACATCAAATCCATTCATTTTAGGCATCATGACATCAAGTAAAATTAAATCATAGGAATTATTCAATGCTTTAGTTAATCCTTCCATGCCGTCTTTTGCAGTATCGGTAAAATAACCACTTGAAGATATATCAAACTCAAGCAAATCCCTTATTTCAGTATCATCATCCACAATTAATATTCTTTTTTTCTCGCTCATTGATACCCCTTAAGTTAACTAATTTAATTCTGTACCTATTCTAAATTAACTATATCCTTATTTCAAGATTTTAGAAATATTACGTTTTGTAAACCCCTCTAAACTAATATTTTCACAATTTAGTATAACTTTTCTCCAACTAAAGTATAAAATTTGTAAAAATTATTAAAGTTTTTAAAAATTATGCCGTTATATAAAATACAAGAAGAGTTATAATCATGTAGGAAGGAAAATATATGACAGAGAAAGAAGAATTAGGTGCATCATTATTCAGCCGCTCTATCGATTTGATGGAAGATGATCCACTAGAAGAAATTTTTGCACTTAACATCGGTGACTTTGTTTCTGAATATTTAATTTCTGAAGACTTAGCAAATAAAATCGGTAAAGATGTAAAAGATAAGACTGACAGACTTAAATCACAGCTAAAAGAGTTAATTTCTATATATTCTTTAAACAATACTCTTTGTGTTTTAGGATTTAATTCCCAAGATGAATATGTAGTATATAATTCTATTGCTAAGACTTTAACTCAAATTCTTGATGCAGATGCTTGTCATATATATTTAACTAAAGAATTTACCAATGGTCTTGATATTGATAATAAAATATTAGGCTTAGTTGGTTCATCTATCGATTTTGATGAAGATATTTATGCAAAAAAATTAGGCTACAGCGAAGATGATAAATCAATTGTGGTAAAAGCATTTAATACTTTAGAAAAAATCCAAATCAAAGATGTTTCTCAAATTGACAATTTTATTCCAAAATATGAGTTAAAAGAATATGATGTAAAATCATTAACAGTTGTTCCTATGCATAACAATGCTCATATCGTAGGAGTAATTGTTATAGAAAACTATAAAGAAAAATTAATCAAAAAAGCTTATATGAACCTATTAGAAACAATCGGAAAGCTTTTTGGAACATCACTTCATTTACAAAAAACAATTGAAGAAACCGAAAAAATGATAAATGAAGATAATGTTTTTGCAGAAGAATTACAACATATGCGAGCTGAATTGACAGCATTAATTGCAGATTTAGGTATCCAACAACAAGCTTTTGTTGAAAAACTAGCTAAAGCAGTTGATGAAAAAGGTCAGTATAAGGTAGCTCACTCACAAAATACAGCAGATTTATCTAAGAAATTATGCAGACAACTTGGATTGAATGAAAAGACTACCGATCTAGTCTACTATGCAGGTCTTCTACAAAACATCGGTAAAATTACACTTCCTGAATCATTATTTACTAATAAAGGTAAGCTATCAAAAGAAGAATGGGAAAAACTTCAAAACCATCCAAATGTTGGCGTAAATCTTTTGATGAATATCAACTTCCTTTCAGAAGTTATACCTTATATTCACTATCATAAAGAGCGTTGGGATGGTGGTGGAGAACCTGAAGGATTAAAAGGAAATTCAATCCCATTTGGTTCAAGAATTATAGCTGTTGCAGATGCTTATACAGCTATGACATCTGATAGATCCTACCGCGATGCTATGGATAAAAATAAAGCATTAGAAATAATAAAAGAAGAAGCAGGCATAAAATGGGATCCTGCAGTAGTTAATGCTTTATTCGAAGTTATAAATTCTTAAAAAATAATCGGATTTGTGAAAAACGAATCCGATTATTTTTATACAGCTTTTTCAAGAGCATGGTAAATTTCTTCCGCAATAGTTCCGGAATCGACATCTTGGCGTATCAAATTTAAAGCATCTTCTTTGCTCATTGCATTTTTATAACTCCTTGCCTCACGCAAAGCT
The DNA here is from genome assembly GCA_944325535.1 of Candidatus Gastranaerophilales bacterium. Taxonomy (GTDB): domain Bacteria; phylum Cyanobacteriota; class Vampirovibrionia; order Gastranaerophilales; family Gastranaerophilaceae; genus CAG-196. Next base: position 19,035 of record CALVAL010000010.1, on the reverse strand, counting down.
GAATATTTATCGGCTGTAGCAAGAATTTGAGACGGGATCGTATATGTAAAATCATTTTTAATACTTGGATATCCATTTCCACTAGGAGTCTGATGATGATATTTAACCATATTTAGAACACTAGGCTTTACCCCCTGGGATTTTAAAAGCTCATAGCCAAGTTCTGAATGTAAATCCATAATTTTCTTCTCATCAGCAGTTAATTTTCCATTCTTATTCAAAATTTTCTCTGGAATCAATACTTTTCCATAATCATGCAACATTGCAGCTTGCTGTAAATCCGGCAAATTGACCTCTGATTTCATTTCATTTGGCAACGCTGAATACATTTTTGCAGCAACAATACGAGTATCCATCAAATGTCCATTCTTTAATTTTTCCAACTCTTCTATATTAATTTTTAGTGGAATTTTGTTTTCCTTCAAAATACTCATCAAATTCGGATTTGATTTTGCAATTTGAGTCAATCGCGCTTTTTCTACAAAATTATCATAAATCGGATTTGAGCTAAACGAATCCTTACGAAGCTGATTATCAAGATGAATTCCAGATGGATTCGCCCTAAATGATATTTTCGGTAGCGCAATATTATTCAATATTGGGGTATTGGATATAAACGTCATTTTTTTACTTCACACTTCTAACACTTATAGTCATGTAAAGTATTTTTTTAATGATAAATTGACCAGTTGACTAATTAATTTAACAAAAATTTACATTTTGTCTTTGGATTTCCAATAATATTTAAGTTTGCTTGAATCAATTAGTTTAAATCCGTTTTGTTCATAAAATTCTGTTGCAGAATATACTGAGTTTAGAACAATCGACCTTATCCCATTTAAGCCTTTTAATATGTTTAAAAATGCACTACCTGTATGCTTAAATTTTTTTTGCTCATAATCATAAATCAAATCAGGATTAACTTGCAAATATTCAAGCTCAATATCTTTATCGCTTTTTTTAGTAATCTCTCCAATCGCTAAAATATCATCATCTCTTAATTTTTCAAAATTATTTCTTTGCTTTGTAACAGCATATACCTTGACCAAACTATCTGGCAACTCTCCATCTCTCAATTTTTGAATTGTTTTGAATATTTCCCGAGTAAACATACCATATTCCCAATTCTTTACAATTTCTTTGATTGCAGAGTAATCTGTTCTATTACTAGGCTCAATTTGAACAAATGAAGCATTATATGGTTCAAATTTTGCTTTTATATAATTAAATTTCTGAACTGGTGCATTTGTAATATATTTTGCACCAAAGTTTATATTATTTATTTGACTAATATTCATAACAAATATCTTAAAACCCCTAAATTAAAATTTTGCTACTTTCAACTTTATATTTTTCTCTTCTTCCAAATAAATCGCATATGTTCAACATCTGTAAGCTTAAAATCATTTTTCTTATAGAATCCAACTGCCGAACAGGCTGATGTTAGAACTATTGATTTAACTTTATCCAAATTTTTCAAAACATTTAAAAAAGCAGTACCTACGTCCTTATAATCTCTTTGAGTAGAAGAATAAACTAGCTTTGGATCTACTTGCAAATAATTTAATTCTAATGTTTTTTTAGGAGTTTTTTCAACGACTTCACCAAGCGCCAATATTTCTTCTACATTCAATAAATCAAGTTTATCCTTTTGTGTTGTCAATGCATATACTTTATAAGAATCCCTTGGTAAACAATAATCTCTCAATAAATAAAGTGAATAAGCAATATTAGAAGCATATTTTTCATTATACCAATACCTTACAGTATCATTAATTGCAAATAAATCCTCAATATTATCAGGATCCATTTCTACAAAAGAAACTTTTAGTGAATCATAAGTATTTTTGTTAGGATTATATTTTTTTACTTGCGCATCTTGTATATATTTTGCACCAAAATTTAAATTATTTATGGAATTAATATTCATAGTATAGATATTAAATCCCGTAAAATAAAATTTTGCTAGTTAACTTTTAAAACCTCATAAATATCCATTTTATGAGATTTTCCTCTTATTTCTACATCAGAAATTTTAATTATATCAACAATACCTTTAACTTCATCATAAGTAGAAGAGCTTATTAGCATTTTAGTCTTATATACTTTGTTGTAACTCTCAAGTCTGCTTGCAAGATTCACTGTATCACCAATTACAGTATATTCCATACGATTGACAGAGCCAATATTGCCAACAAAAACATCACCAGTATTAATACCAATACCAATTTCTATCTTTGGCTTGCCTTCAGCTACCCATTTCTTCTGTAATTCTTTTACTTTTAAAAGCATTTCATATCCGCATTTTACAGCATTTTTAGCATGATTTTTATCTTGAATAGGCTCTCCAAAAATTGCCATTACTGCATCACCAATAAATTTATTAATAATACCATTATATTTTGTAATAATAGGTTCCATTTCCGTAAAATATTCATTAAGAATTTCTGATACTTGCTGTGCTGACATATTTTCAGACATTGATGTAAAACCTCTTATATCAGAAAATAGAACTGTAACATTTGCTTTTTTCCCACCAAGACCTAAATTATCAATATTGAGCATAACTCTTTTCATAACATCTTCAGACATATACTTGCCCATAGCCGATTTTACTTTTTCTTTGCTTCTATTTTCTAAGATAAATTTGTGAGTATAAGCAAAAATCATCATCACAATAAACATGACTACCGGAGTTATCACATTTATTACAACACCATAGTAAAAGCATAAAGATGCCAATATTAAATATAAAAGAATTAACGATACAGTAAGAAAAGTTGATTTCATTAAATCATATAATCTTATGAAAATATAGGTAAGAGCCATTCCAAGAATAATTAAAAAGAAATTTACAAAATTTGGAACAATTCTCAGAAAATCATTATGAACAATATTATCAATCGCTGTAGCTTGAATATCGACACCAGGATGATTTACAGAAATCGGAGTATTCTTGTTATCATTCAAGCCTGTCCCAGCAGGAACATTCGCTCCAATTACTACTATTTTATCCTTGAAAATTTCCGGATTTATAGTAGGCTTTTTCCCGTTTTGTAAATTATCATATGAGTCCATGATATCGACAGCTGAAATCATTGGATGAGAATATCCATACCATAGCTTATAAAATTTTATTGGGACAATAGATTGATATTTTGTAGTTTTTTGCTTGATTTTATACCCAAGATTTGGAAATTCTATGTAATTTTTAGAAACTACCATTTCTGGATTATTTTTATATAGTAAAAAAGTACTCAACGCCAAAGAAGGATAAATTTTACCATTATAATAAATTACATATTCATGATTTCTATAAATCTCATCTAAAGCATATGATGAAATATTCCCATCAATAAACCCAGGAATCATAGATACTGAACCTGTATGCTTTATAGAATCAAAATACATTACAGGAAAAGGAATCAGACTAGAATATATATAAGGAGAACTCTTTAATTTATTTTCTGCTTTTATAGCAAACTTATTAGAAAACCTTTCATCGTATACCTTTCCTCTATCTGAGTCTTCCCAAGGTTTGATATTTGGCATAAAGCCCACAACTAAATTATCAAATTTTTTTAATGTATTAAAAAAGTTCTCATCAGACTGAATATTCTCTTTATCGATATTTGATATTATTGAATCATGCACTACTACGCTTGGTCTTGCATATTGATAAAAATATTCAAAAAGCTTACAATTCAACTCTCTTTTCCAAGGCCAACGATATTTTTCTACTGTTTTGGAATCAATTACTACCAGAACAATATCACCACTACCATAAATTTGCTTCTTTTTATCAAATTGGAATTTATTAGTCAAAACATGTTTGACCATAAAATCATAAGCTTTAGGTTCTACAAAATGATATGTAACAAAGTAGACAAAAATGAATACAAGTAGGACAATAATACTAGAGAGTGCAAATTTAATTTTGTTCATATTATTATAATATTATAAATTTTGGAAAAAGGATAGACATAAATGAGCGAAAATTACATTCAAATGATAGGTGAGGATAAAATATATCCGATAGTCAGATGCAAAGAAGCAGAACAAACAATAGAAATCGCAAAAGCACTTGTAGATGGTGGCATAAGAGTACTAGAAATCAATGTTGACAATCCTTCTATTTACAAAGCTATTTCAGAAGTATCAAAATTTGCACACGTATGCGCTGGTGGTATCATAACATCACTTCAAGCTGATGCAGCATTTGAAAGTGGAGCTCAATTATTTTCTTCTCCTATTTTTCAAATGAATATGGTTAAAATTTCCAAAAACAAACGTGTTCCTTTTATAGCAGGAGCATCTACAGCAAACGAAGCATATAATGCTTGGAAATCAAGAATTCCTTTAATAAAACTATTCCCAACAGAAGCTATGGGAGGAGTTCAATATATAGAAGATATTCTAAGACAAATGCCGTTTTTAAATTTAATGCCAATGGGAAATATTAAATTAAGTGAGGCTGTTACTTACATTAAAGCTGGCGCTACAGCAGTAGGCGTAGGTAGAGACTTTTTCCAAGGATTTACACCAAAAGAAATAACAGAAAGAACAAAAGAAATTTTAGCAGAGATAAGGGATTATACTGAATGGAGCAAAAAATAGATATAGCTGTAATTGGCGAATGTCTTATTGAACTATGCGCTAATGGCACATTAGCTGATACATCAACTCTAAATAAATATTTTGGAGGCGATACAGTTACTACAGCTGTTGCAATTGCAAGAATGGGAGGAAACGTAACTTACCTAACCCAAGTCGGTAATGATGGCTTTAGCGAATTTATTTTATCTAGTCTCCAAAAAGAACACATTGATACTTCTTTAATTAAAAGTAACGATGAACAAAATGGTATGTATATTGTCTCTAATTGCCAAGATAAAAAGGAATTACTGTATTACAAACGAAAAACTGCAGCAACAAAACTTTCTATACAAGATTTGAGCGAAGATTACATAAAAAAATTAAAACTTATTTATACAACAGGTGTAATACAATCCCTTAGTGCAAGTTCAAGAGAACTCGTCAAAGAAAGCTTTAAAATTGCAAAATCTAATGATGTTATGACAGCATATGATCCAAATTATACGTCTTGTTTTATGAATTCTACTGATACTAAAGAGTATTTTGAAGAAATTATTGATTATACAGATATTATTTTTATAAGCTTAAAAAATGATGCTCAAAGGCTATATGAAATAGACTCTATTGACAAAGTTATGAATTATATGTGGGATAGAGGCGTTAAAATCGTAGTAATCAAATCTCATATTGATAATGGCTATTATACTGGATATCGCGGAGAAGTTAATTTTAGAGAATTTTATAATTCCCAAAAAGCAATTGATGTGACTGCATCTGGAGATGTTTTTAATGGCGGATTTTTATATGCACTGACAAAAGGTTATACACCATTTGAAGCTACAAAATTTGCTTCTGTAGTATCAGGCTTGCAGACTCAAAACTATGGGGCAATTCAAGCAATACCATATTATGATAAAGTGATGGAGAATATTTCATGACAAAATATCTTGTATCAGGATATATCGGATTCGATAATTTTGGAGATGAAGCTATCGCAAAAGTTCTAGTTGATAAAATTAAATCTGGAAATTTTGATACTGAATATGAAATCAAATCCGAAGATAATCGAGAAATTACCTTGATTTCTTCTAATCCTGAAAAAACTGCAAAACTACATCAAGTTAATTCTTGTAAAATGCTTGATTTTTTCAAGTCACTAAAAAATTGTGATGTGTTAATTTCTGGCGGTGGAAGCCTTTTACAAGATGTTACAAGCAAAAAAAGCTTAATATATTATCTTGGAATTATTTTTTTAGGAATTTTATTAAGAAAAAAAGTTGTAATATTCTCTCAAGGAATTGGTCCAATTAATTCCAAAATCGGACAAATTTTAACAAAATTTGCCTTAAAAAATTGTTATAAAATTTCAGTAAGAGATAACAAATCTCAAAATTTACTTAATCGCTGGAAAATCAACGCAAAACTGGTTAAAGACCCTATTTTAGAACTAGATTTACCTAGAAAAAATAAAAAAGGAATTGTAGGTATTCAGCTAAGAAACTATCCTACATTAAATGATAAATTCTTAAATAATTTAGCTGAGGAAATAGTCAAAAACTTTAAAGATAAAAAAATAGAAATCTTATCATTACAAGATGAAATTGATTTAAGTACTTGCGAAAATTTTAAAAGAATTCTTTACAAAAAAGGCTTGGAAAATATCGAAATACTAAAAGAATTGTCAATCAATGACGTTTTTGAAAAAATTTCAGAGCTTGAATATCTCATTGCTATGAGATTCCATGCTAATGTTGTAGGAATTAAATCCGGAGTAAAAACATTAGCAATAAATTATGATATAAAAGTGAAAAAGCTCGCTGAGGAATATAATATCCCGCTTATTGAGCTTTATCAAAGCGATCTTTCAAAAGAATTTGAAGACTTAACTAAAAAGGCAGAAGTTTTATAAAACTTCTGCCTTTAGTTTTTAAGAATTTACATATTTAAAATCTAAATTTGGTCTTGTACTAGATACATATGAGAATGGAACAAATTCTCTTTGTCTATTTTTTTGAATAATCTCTGCTGCAATTCTATCTGCTTCTGCTACCCCAGATTTTGGAGCCTGATAATTTGTACCATGCTCTTGAGCATATTTACTCCAAGTCATTCCTGATGATTTAGTTGGTTTTGCACTACCCAATCCAATTGATGCAAGATATTCTTGATGTTCTAATTTTTGTTTTAATTCTGCCGACTTTTCTGCACTCTTAGCATCTTTTCCTATTATATATTTTGCACTTTTTTCTATCTTTTCTTTCTTTCTTTGAGCCATAAGTTCTTTTAGATTCTTAGGTTTTCCATCATTATGAACATTATATCTATGTCCTTTTTTAGCCCTAGTTTTTTTGCGTTTTGGTGTTGATTTTGACCTTATAGCCATTTTGTCATATTCCTTTTGTAATGCATCATGCATAGCTTTAGATGGTGCTTCACTTACATATGAATTTGCGACTTTTGCATAATCTGTTGGTTGTGATAATTGTTTTTCTATTGCTTCTACTATTTTTTTACTTTCAGGTGATTGAATTTCTCCTCTAAATAAGTCTTCATACATTGCTTGTGCTTTGTTATGTTGAGACGCTGTCGGTTTTAGAGGAATTCGAGACTCTATTAATTCTTTATAATCAATATTGTTTTTACCTCTTAATTGCTTTAATGTGTCTCTAACCGCTGCATTTGATTCACGTGTAGGACGCATAACAGCCATTTTATCATATTCCTTTTGTAATGCATCATGGATAGCTTTAGATGGTGCCTCACTTACATATGAATTTGCAACTTTTGCATAATCTGTTGGCTGTGACATGATTTTTTCAATTTCAGCAACTTTTTTGCTTGCTTCAGCAGTAGGTTTTAGCTGAGAAATTTCCTGTCCAACAGCAGTTGCATTTTTTGTCACTGAAGAAGTTTTAGCCATTCCATTTTTAACATATTTTATAGCACTTTTACCTATTTTAAAAGCTAAAAAACCTAATCCAAAAGCCAAAACTGTTTTTGTTACCGTCCCTGCTGTTGTATCCCAAAAACTAGTTTTTTCAGACTGCTCCTTAATATTTGAAGTAACAACTTCCGGCTCACTTTCTTTTGAAGTCATATTAGAATCATTGCTTAATGCAACTTTTGTACTATCAATATAAGTACTATCACTTTTCACAGAATCATTTTTATTTACGACATTTAAACTATCTGATAATGCCGAATTTGCAACAATAGTAGTATCATTAGCAACATTTTTATGACTAAATTCTAATGTATCTCCAACTAATGCTTGTTCTTCTTTATTAGAATTTTCAAAGACTGTAGTAGGGATTCTTAAAGTATCTCCTTTTTCTATTAAATTTGCATCTTTAATTTCAGGATTCAACTCCAAAATTTTTTCTACGGTTGTAAAATGTCTTCTTGCAATTTTTTCTAAAGAATCATTAGTGTACACTTTGACATAAGTAACATTTAGATTTTCTCCCGCCATGCTTAATCTCCTTTTAATATTAAATAAATCCCCGATTATATATACTAAAAGTTTTTATTTTTAATTAAATTGCTAAATTCCACTTTTTTTATTTACATTTCTTTACAAATAAAATATGACATCCTATTTCCCATGTTGTATTTTGATTTTGGTTTGATTAAAATAAAAGTGTAAAAATAACACTAGACGACTAAACAATAGGGATTAGAATATGGCTAAAAATATAAGAAATATTGCGATTATCGCTCACGTAGACCATGGTAAAACAACTATGGTTGACTGTATGCTTAAACAAAGCGGCGTATTTAGAGAAAACCAACAAGTACAAGAAAGAGTTCTTGATAATAATGATTTAGAAAGAGAAAGAGGAATCACTATTCTTTCTAAAAATATTTCAATAAATTATAAAGGTACAAAAATAAACGTAGTCGATACCCCAGGCCACGCAGATTTTGGTGGAGAAGTAGAACGTGTACTTGGTATGGTAGATGGTGCTTTATTGATTGTTGATGCAGCAGAAGGACCTATGCCACAGACAAGATTTGTTTTATCTAAAGCATTAGAACTTGGTATCAAAATTATTGTTGTAATTAACAAAATTGATAAACCTGCTGCAAATCCAGATGGTACTTTAGACAAAGTCTTTGACTTATTCACTGAATTAACTGATAGAGAAGATTTAATAGATTTTCCATACATTTATGCAAGCAGCTTAAATGGTTTTGCAATCAAACATCTTGATGATGAAAGAAAAGATATGACTCCACTTCTTGATTGTATTTTGGAAAATATTTCAGAACCTTCTGGTGATGCAAATAAACCTTTCCAATTCCGAGCTACAACTCTTGATTATAATGAATATGTAGGAAGAATTGTAATCGGTCGTGTTGCTAATGGTAAAGTATCTTCTCAAGACCAAGTTGCTTGGGTAAAGGCAGATGGTTCAGTAGAAAGAGGTAAAATCACTAAATTATTTGGATTCAAAGATTTAGGCCGTATAGAAATAGATTCTGCAGAAGCTGGTGATATCGTTGGTATTGCAGGTTTTTCTGATATTCATATTGGAGAAACTTTATGTGATCCAAATAATATCGAAGCTTTACCATTGATAAAAGTTGATGAACCAACTCTACAAATGAATTTCTCTGTAAATGACAGCCCATTTGCAGGACAAGAAGGTAAGTTCGTTACATCACGTCAACTTAGAAAAAGACTATATGACGAATTAGAAAAAAATGTAAGCTTAAGGGTTGAAGACACTGACTCTACTGATTGCTTCAAAGTAAGTGGAAGAGGTGAATTACACTTAGGTATTCTTATTGAAACTATGAGAAGAGAAGGATATGAATTCCAGGTATCAAAACCTGAAGTAATATTCAAGGGCGAAGGTGAAAATTTACAAGAACCATTTGAAAATTTACTTGTCGATGTTCCTGAAGAATATGCAGGCTCTTGTATTGATAGATTAGCAGGCAGAAAAGCTACTATGCTTGAAATGAACAATGCTAATAATAGAACAGAAATGAAATTCTCAATTCCTGCAAGAGGCCTAATCGGATTTAGAACTGAATTTATCCGTATGACTCGTGGTGAAGGTATTATGTATCATACATTTGATGAATACAAACCTTATGCGGGCGATATTCCTAAACAAAGAAGCGGTTCAATCCTGGCTCATGAACAAGGTGAAGCTATTCCTTATGCTTTAGCTCAATTTGAAGATAGAGGTGTATTCTTTGTAACTCCAAAAACTAAAGTATATCGTGGAATGATAATCGGCGAAGGCAACAGACCTCAAGATATCGTTGTTAATATTTGTAAAACTAAAAAATTAACAAATATGAGAAGTGCAACTGCTGATGTAATGGTAACATTACAAGCTCATAAAGAATTATCTCTTGAAGATTGTCTTGAATACATTGGAGATGATGAGCTAGTTGAAATTACTCCTGAAAACATCAGAATGAGAAAACAAGATCTAGTTAAATTCAAGAGCATTTAAGAAATAAAATATAACAAAAAGGGTTAACAATTATGTTAGCCCTTTTTTATTGTTGAATTTCTTTGAATATAATTTCATATCCTAAAATTTTTGCTATATTTTGACACTCTGTAAATGAAATAGAGTCTCTATTAATTTTTCCATATAATTTTGTAGCAGTATAATTTTTATTAGTTTCTTTTGAAAGAAGTTCTGCTAATTTTTCCATAGATATATGTTTAAGTGTTAAAAGTATTTTTAATTGTGTCTTTATGTCCATTCTTAAATTATATGTGTAATTGACAAAATTTGCTTATATTACATATATTATTATCGTATATAAATTAAATTTTTACAATATTGCTCCACTTAATATAACTTTTTTATTATATTTTATATTGAAATATATAATACATGTGTTATAATATAATTAATATTATATAATATAAAGGTTATAAAATGAACAATAAAAATATCTTAAGACGTTCCTATCAAAAAAAATTTGATGCTATAAAAAAAGTTATTATAGAAAAACCAACTCAGGGTTGGATAAAAACTATTAGAGAAATATTTGGAATGACAACAACACAATTAGCTCAAAGACTAGGTGTATCTCAACCTAGAATAATTAATATGGAAAAAAATGAAAATAACATAAAAATTTCTACTATGGAAAAAATTGCAGATTCTTTAAATTGCAATTTTTTCTACACATTTATACCTAGAGAAAATATTGAAGATATTATCAATAATCAAGCACGAATGAAAGCTTTAAAAATTGTAAATAAAGTAAATAGTAATATGAAGCTAGAAAATCAACTTGCTGATACAGAAGAATTACTTAAAGACCTCATAAAAGAATTATTAGATGGAAATATTGCAAGAATTTGGGACAAGGAAGTATAATAATGAATATTTTTGAAACTGATGATAATTCAACCCCACTAACAGAAGAAGAGAAAATGCAGCTGAAAGCTAAATGGATTACAACTAGAGCAGAACTAAATGAAATTGAAACAAAAGGAATTATTGAAGCAGAAATTTGGCTTTTAAAAAATCAAAAAGATATTTTAAATGAAAATTTTATCAAATTATTACACAAAAAAATGTTTGGTGATATATGGCTTTGGGCTGGAAAGTACCGAACTACAGAAAGAAATATCGGTGTTGCTCCATATGAAATTCAACCAAAATTAAGAATATTATTAGATGATGTTAGATTTTGGATTAAATATCATACTTATCCTGAAAAAGAAATTGCAATAAGATTTCATCATAGATTAGTTCAAATCCATCCATTCCCCAATGGCAATGGACGAATTTCTCGTCTAATGGCTGATTTAATAATGCGTATGTTGGATAAAAAAGAGTTAAACTGGGAGAATAAAAATTTAACTGAAATTTCTGAATTAAGAAAAAAATATATTATAGCTTTACAAGCGGCTGATAGAGGTAACTACGAATTATTACTTAAATTTATAGAAGATTAAACATGATGCTAAAACTAATTAAATAAGCCCTTTTTTATTGTTGATACTGACGTTGTTTATTGCTATATTTTTATATATAAGATTTGAGAAAAAGAGAAAATATAGTATGCAAAGATTACCTGATTACTTAAAAAGACCTATCATTGATACAGAAAAAACTAGAACCGTAAGAAAAATTTTAAAAAACAAGTGCCTAAATACAGTATGCGATGGTGCAAGATGTCCTAACAAAGGCGAATGCTATGCAAAAAATACTGCAACTTTTTTAATTATGGGTAATGTTTGTACAAGGAATTGTAGGTACTGTAATATTTCTACTGCAAAGCCTGAGCCATTAGATATAAATGAGCCTAAACATGTAGCAGAAGCTGTAAAAGAATTAGGACTTGAATTTGCAGTAATTACATCAGTTACAAGAGACGATTTAATTGATGGTGGTGCTGAGCATTTCAAAAACTGTATTGATGAAATTAGAAAAGTATCAAATACAAAAATAGAAATACTTACTCCTGATTTTAAAGGGAAAAAAGAAGCACTTGATTTGATAATAGAATCAAGTCCAGATGTTTTTAACCATAATATTGAAACAGTAAAATCACTTTTTAGAACTGCTAGACCACAGGGAAACTATTCGCGCTCGATTGAAGTTTTAAAATACATCAAAGAGAATTCTTCTATCATTACCAAATCAGGAATGATGGTAGGACTTGGTGAAACATTTGATGAAATAGAGGAAACTCTTCTAGATTTAAAAAATGTTGGAGTAGATATTGTAACTATAGGACAATATATCCAGCCATCTAAAGAGCATTTGAAAGTAGAAAAATATTACACGCTGGAAGAATTTGAAGATTTAAAAAATTTAGCCCAAAAAATAGGCTTTAAAAATTACCAAATAGCTCCGCTTGTAAGGAGTTCTTATCAAGCAAAACAATCATGGCAAGAAGCCTTGAAATAATTATTTATTTTTTTTAAACCATTTATTAAATATTTCCAATGGTGCAGAATAATTAAAATATACTGTATGACTTTCAGTATTATTATTTGAAGACTTATTTTGATTTTTTAGATATGAATAATTAACCTCAAACCGTCCTGCTTTATCATTATTATACGAAAGACTTGTTCCATAGGTATTAGAATGAGAGTAGCTATTGTCAGCATCATTAAAATTCAAGCCTAATGCAAAACCTTTAAATGAAGTGTTGGAACTGACTGTCAAATTATGATTATCGACTGGTGATGATTTTCTTGAAAGTGTTCTATTCCAATTTTCGTTTATATTCAAATTTGTTCTGAAACTCTTATTGCTATACGAAAAGTTAGCATTAATTTGTGGATTTATTGATGTCGTTTTATTTTTCTGGTTATATGTAGTATCTAATTGAGGGTTTAATGAAATACTTCCTTTTTGAGAAGAAAAATTTTTGTTGAAATTCCAACTACTTCCTAATTTATAAGAAACCCCTTCTTCTGCAAATGAAACATTCGCAGTATTTGTAAAATCTCCAGCATCAATAATAGCTCCAACTGTTGATGTATGAGTGATGTTTTTTTGAGTCTCAATTTCTCCATTTTCATTTGGCATTTCCATTTTTATAATGCTTGTCTCATCTGAATAGTGAATCCCAAAATTCTTATATTTTCCAATAACACTTGGGTTAATCATTATGGAATTATTATCAGCCGAGAAAGAGATTGAAGAATTTATATTTAAATCGGGGGTTTTATATTCAAGGTTTAAGTAATTAGAATAAGCATTTTCTACATTTTTATCAGAAGAAAGAGTATATTTTTCTTCTTTAGTGAAATTATTCATAATTGACCAATTCTCATTTGAATACATTGCACCTAGAGAATGAGAATCTGTAATTTTTTGCTCTTCTGTTGTATAAACTACTTTTTCTGACAGATCAGTTATTTGAAACCCTTGTGTGAGTTTAAAATTTATATTCTTTTCAAAATCTTGAATTGACCAGTTTTCACTTGCTACTCTTAATTGATTTAGTTGAATTTGGTATTGTTCAAGCTGCTTATTTTCTTCTAGTGTTCTATTATTTTTTCTTGCAAGTGTGCTATATTGAACTTCAATTTTTTTAATTTCATTATAAAACGGGTTTGCTTCGCTTCTTATTTCCTTATATTTTTCATATACTTGCTCTTCATATTCTTTAGAGCCAATTTTATTAATCATTCCATTTCTAGCAAGATCATTCATTGCTCTATATTTTTCATATTTTATATCTAATTTTTTAATTTTTTCTTCTAATTCTTCAGCTTTTTTTGCGAATTTTGTTGCATTATCTAACAATTCTAAATATTCTTTTTGTTCGTCTTTACTTAGTGTTTCAAAACCACGTAAATATCCTTTTTCATAACATTTGTCTGAAAATTCTTTTTTTGTTTCATCAAAAATACCCATTTTAAATGCTGAAATATCGTATTTTTTAGCGTCTTTTGGCAACTCTTTCGAATCCAGATATCCTTCTCTTGTGACATTCGGATGTTTTTCTTCAAATTCAAGCAAATTTTCAAAATAATTGGTTTTAACTAATTGTTCAAACTCAGTTTGTAATTTTTCAAATTCTTTTGCTGTTTTTATTAATTTTTTTTCGTAATAATTGACAGCTTTATCATTAATTTTTAACTTTGCTATTTCAGATTTTCTTTGTTCTAATTTTTTTAGATGAGCTTGATAATTATTCCATTCTTCATCGCTGAAACTTGCATTTCCGTCTGTATCAAATTGTCTAAAAATACAGTTTATAATTGGATTACCATTTTTGTAATCTACTTTTGTATCTCTCGTAAAAACAATTTTTCTAAAATCTGTAGTTTGAATTTCATTCATTTTATCTTACTCTCTTACTAATATAAAAACATGATTTTTTTGCCAATTTCGTGTATCATATAAAGTGTAACAATGCTTAATAAAAATAAGAGAGTAGAGTATGACTGAGTTAAAAAATGATTCAAGCAAGCTTATTAATGTTGGATTTTCACTACATAAGCAAGGCAAATTAGAAGATGCAGAAAATGCATACAAAGAGGCATTGGAAGTTGATAGTGAAAATGCTGAAATTTATAATCTACTTGGAGTTCTAAAGCTTCAACAAAACGATGTAATTTCTGCTCTTTATTGGGCAGAAAAAGCTGTAGAAATGATGGATAATGAATATTTTTATGAAAATCTTTTCCAAGTCTACATTAGAGCAAAACTATACAAACAAATAGTAAAAAGAGAAAACAATATTATAGAAAAATTTCCTAATAATTTTTCATTACTTTTTAATCTAGCTTTAGCATATAAGAATTTAAAAGATACAAAAAAAGCTATCAACTATTATGATAAAGCTTTAAAAGTTAATCCGGCATCTTATGATGGATGGTTTAATCTTGCGCATTTATACAGCATTGAAGGTGAAGTAAAAAATGCGGTATCAGCACTAAAAATATGTCAAAAGCTACGTCCTAAAGATAAAGATACTGAATATTTCTTAAGTTTAGCTCTTATGCAACTAAAAGATTATGATAAAGGGCTAAAGCTTTTCGAAAATAGAATTTCTCGTGAAACTGCAATAGCATTGCAAAATAAAAGCTATCCGAATAAAGCTTCAATAGATAGACTTTGGAAAGGTGAAAATATCAAAGATAAAACGCTTTTAGTATATTATGAAGCCGGATTTGGTGATACAATTATGTTTGCACGATATCTTCCGCTTGTTGCAAATCGTTGTAAAAAACTAATTTTGAGTTGTCAAAAATCTTTGACACCATTATTTAAACTAAACCCACTAGGAGTAGATGAAATAATTGATAGCTACATTCCTGAGCAGAATATTGAATTTGATGTTCATGCTCCGCTATTGAGTTTACCATATCTATTAAAACTAAAAGGTGAAAGAGTTTTTGCCTATCCTGAAGGATACTTAAAAGCTGATGAAAATTTAGCTAAAGAATATAAAGAAAAATATTTTAATAACGATAAAATCAAGGTTGGTATAAAATGGCAAGGAAATACTTATTTCGACATGGATAGGGTAATTCCTAGCGAAGAATTTATACCTCTAATGCAAGTAGAAAATACTCAATACTATTCTTTCCAAACATTTGAAGGTAGTGAGGATATTTCTAAACTAAAAAATATCATAGATATTGGAAAAGACTTAATCAATTTTTCGCAAACTGCTGCAGCTTTAGCCAATTTAGATTTAGTAATTTGTAATGATACATCACTAGCGCATCTTGCAGGAGCAATGGGAATTCCTTGTTGGATTGTATTGCCTTACGAAGTTAATTGGAGATGGCATAGCTATTTGAGTAAATGTGATTGGTACGATAGTGTAAAATTATTCCGCCAACATAAAATTGGTGATTGGAAAGGTGTATTTGAGGATATTTTGAATGAAATGGTATAAAAATTTAAATATACTTATTTCTGAAAAATTTAATTTCTTGAATATATTATTTTCCATACTATCATCATTTATTTTTTCTTGTATTATTTATAAATTTTTATTTCCAATATGTCACTATTCTAATTTGAATGATTTTTACGTTGGGATATCAATTTATGAAAACCATAACAAATTTTTAGATATTGGAATATTTTTTATTTATGTAATTCTATTCTTTTTTATTTTTTTTATTAATAAAATTAAATTTCCCAAAATAAATTTTAATTTTTCTAAATTTAATAAAATTTTTTATTGGCTATCAGCAGGAATTGTTTTATTTTCAGGAATTTATTTTTTCCCTAATATGGAAATTTTAGATTTTCATCATCTTGGTGAAAAAATCGCTGTATATTACGCTCATGCAAAATTTGGCATGAAATATTACCAAGATATTATGCTTGTTCATGGGTATTTAGATGTTATTCCTTCTTTTTTAGCAGATAAGCTTTTAGGTAACTTAAATGAATATAACGAAAAATTATGTACGCATATTTTTCAATTATTCCTACTAATCCTAAATTGTGGACTTACTGCTATAATATTCAAAAAAAAATCTTTTTTATTAATTTGCATAAATATTCTTCTTTATCTTAATAATTTTTCATTACAAATCCATTACATTACTTTTACTTTGGCATATATTTTTATGTTGAAAATTTCAAAAAAAATAAACTATTCACTATGGCTTATTGTATATTATTCCTTAATACTTGTAGGGTTAGCTTATCACACAACTTTTGGAACAGCATATTTTATAGCTTCTTTGCCTTTTTTATGGCAGAAAATAAACGAAAATAAAAAAGCAGGTCTAATTATTTCAATACTCTTTATAAGCCTTGTATCATATATATTCGGTCAAGAGATTTTAATGTATTTGGATAAAGCCCAATACTATGTATCTTCTAATTTATATGCATTTGGGAATTTCTATCCAGAAAAAATTAATTTCATCCGTCTTTTTATTGCACTATCTGGCTTTTTGTTATTACCTGTAAATTTATTATTTTTGATAAAAACAAGAAGTGTAAACATAAAACATTTGATAATATTTACTATTTTAATGACACTTGTAATGCTAAATTATTCATTTGGCAGGTTGGATAATAATGATTTTCCACCAAGAGCTATTGGAATTTCATATTTGCTATTTGGAACTATTCTACCTTACTTATTTTATCGTTATAGATTAAAATGTTTTGAATTGTATAATTTTTTAGTTTTAGTAATTACATTTAGTATAATGTTAAATATAAATGCTACTAAGACAAATAATCCATTAAAAATATCTCTAACCATTCAAAAATTATCACTACCTAAACTAGAAAATAAAATGTTCACTAAGAACAATACAGAAATTTTAGATCTAAATAACTGTGGAATGATTTATTATTATTTAGATAAAAAGCCTGCTATAGCATATTCATCTTATTACAATATAGTAAATACAGCACAAACAAAAGAAATTTTAAAAAAATTTGAACAAAATCCTCCTGAAATTATTATTTTGTATATAAAAAATTTAACAAATAATCTTGATAGCACATTTATTCCCCAAAGAATTAATTCTATTTATCGTTGGATTTTTTTATCAAATCAATATGAATTTATTGAAACAGATAGAGGATATTTTTTAAAGCGCACAAATATTTCTAACAAGATTAAGCCAATCAAAGAATTAGATATCATATCAGCATATGACTTAAACTATTTACCTGATGTTTGGGGTAATTCAACTAAGACATTACCTATGAAAAAAATCAACAAGGATATTAGTTTTGATAATAATGAGATTTTATTTAAAGATTTATCGCCAATAGATGCTGATTTATTATATGTAGAATATGAAACAACAACTGCAGAAGAAGTATTATTTAAAGTTAAAATGAATGGACTACCTTCAATCTTAAAGTTTAAATCTAAATCTCAAAATATTCTAATTCCTATCGATAATTATCCAACTTGGCTTTTACAGGATAAAATAAAAGAAATCGACTTAAACTCATCCAAGCCGATTTCTATAAAAAAAGTTGAATTATATAAACGAAATTAAAACTATTGCCCTAACTCATGGGCTTTTTTTGTTGTGCTTTCGATTACATCAAAAAAGAGTTTTTCTGTATTATTGTCATCCATGCAATCTACACCAACTCTCGTACAACCACCTTTTGTAGCTACATTTGAAATAAGTTCTTCCATAGAAATTTCTCTGTTCAATGCCATTTTAGCAGAACCAATAGCAGTTTGAATACTAAGCATTAAAGATTTTTCATAATCTAGTCCTAATTTTTCTCCAGCACGAGCTATTTCGTTTATTATTTTGTAATAAAATGCAGGGCCTGAACCTGAAATTGCTGTTACAAT
Source organism: Candidatus Gastranaerophilales bacterium (assembly GCA_944325535.1). Classification (GTDB taxonomy): domain Bacteria; phylum Cyanobacteriota; class Vampirovibrionia; order Gastranaerophilales; family Gastranaerophilaceae; genus CAG-196. The sequence continues at coordinate 678 of CALVAL010000010.1, read as the reverse complement.
ATCAATTTGAGCTTCATTATCAACTACTATACATTTACCTATTGTTGATAAAAGCTTTTGAATATAGTCTAAATCTTCTTGTTTAGCATATTTTCCACCTACCATACCGCTCATACCTTCACTTACTAAGGCAGGAGTATTAGGCATAACTCTTATTACTCTTGTTTTTTCAGGTAAATTATTTTCTAATTTTTCTGTTGTTACTCCTGCTGCTATTGATACAACAAGCTTATTAGTAGAAATTTCCTTTGAAATCTCTGCTAGTACATCTTTGACTTGGTTAGGTTTTGTTGCAATAAAAACAATTTCTGAATCCTTCGCAACTTCCAAATTATCGTTTATAACTCTAATCCCTAAAATTTTAGATTTTTCTTCTATATTCTCTTCTACTTGAGATGCAATAATATTTTCAGGCTTTAAAAATTCAGTCCTTATAAGTCCCTTAATGATAGCACTAGCCATTTTACCAGCACCAATGAATCCGATTTTATACTTTGTCATAATATGCTCTCCTTTTTTGCTTAATCAAACTTAATCATGTATTTGACTAGAATACATGTTCATGGTTACATGAGTACATTATAAGTAAAATTAGCTGAAAAGGAAATAGAAAAATGAGACGTACACTAGAAGGAACAAAGATTAAAAGACAGCATGTAAGCGGATTTAGAGCTAGAA
>CALVAL010000009.1 GCA_944325535.1 Candidatus Gastranaerophilales bacterium | reverse complement strand
TCTCATCGTTCCTCCTTTTTTTTATTATATTCGAAAACTTGCCTACTGACCGATTACGTTTTTAGGGGGACAATTCAATAACGCCCAACCAACGAACCCGAACTTTGCTTAATTTTTTTTTAGGGGGGGGGAGTTGGAAATCAGACGGTACTATTGTATACATAGATTTTATATATTATAATGGAGTGTGTATTTAAGAAAGAATTGTTTACGAGAAAAAGATTATTATGTTTTGGAAAATAATATTTGCTTTATACTCACTGGGTCTTTTTTATATAGGCTGGCTATCTGTTGATGTTGAGCATGAAAATTTAACAAATACGTCCAACATAGAAGCATTACAAGGAATTCTTTTACTTGTACTTTTATATTTTATGTTTAATATTTTATACGGGTTAGCAAGAAAAATACAGGTATTATCTAAAACATCAACGATAATTTTAATTACGTTAACAATAATAACAAACATTTGTTTGGCATTAAATCCTGCAAATTTTATGCAAGTCAATCATTTATCAAAACCTCTACATTATTTAGGATTTATTGAAATAATGCTGGTTTTATATGGCATAATTTTAATACCTATCTATATCCCGTTGATATCTTATTTAAAAAAATATAATATTTTTGAAAGAAAAATTAAAAATAATTTTTATAGTAGTTATGCTTTAATGTGGTTTATTTCATTTGTTTTACCAACTACTTTAAAAAATTGTTTTTTATATATAAAAGGATCTTTTGATATAAATCCATTTATAGATTTATTAGTTATCATATCTAATATATATATATTAATATGTATATATGGATTTATAGTAAGGAAAAAATTTATACCTACAAAAATTTTAAAGATTACTATCATACCAGTTCTAATATTTAATTATTCAATATCAAATTTTATTGAAATGAATAAAGAAGTAATAAATTATCCGATTGCTATAAATATTTTTTATACATTTATAATAATTATGGAAATACTTATTTGTTATAAGTATATATATACCGATATAACTTCAAACACTCCTGATTATGTTGACGTAAAGATTATTAATAATTTTAATGAAAAAAAAGAACACAAATTTTTACAAGAAATAAAGAATAAATCTAAAGTTTCAAAATGGTTCTATGTTCTACTTATTTTTTTGCTTGGTGGACTTGGTATTCATAAATTTTATGCTGGCAAAATAAGAGTAGGATTCTTATATTTAATATTATGTTGGACTTCAATACCATTTATTATATCTATTATTGAATTATTTTATTCAATTTTTCAAACACCTGATGAGAGTGGAAAAATTAATGTTTATTAGAAAATACTCAAACTCTCTGTTCCAAATCATCAAACAGACTGTCATTTTATAGAGGGTTCGAACCGGAGAAGGAGCTGTGGCTGAAGAGTTTTGCAAGAGATGAAATCTCGAAGCACAACTCGAAATGCAGTTACTCGCGACAAAGCAAGAGCTTCCGCCCCCAGTTTTTTTATTTATATAAATTCAATTTACAAAAATTTTCTAACATCCGCTAACATAAACCAATATTCTGGAGCTATCAAACGTTTTGATTTTTCTAAGCTTATTAAAATATCGCCATGATTTGAAACTTTATGTTCAGATGCTAATTTGTACAATTTATTCCAATATTTTACTCTTTCCAATTGAGTTTTTTTGTCATCTTTATACTTTATTTGAGATAGTTTATGATAATAACGACGAGCAGCCTTATTATTCGTCAACGTTCTAAATCCATACAAAGGCTTTATTCCACCATAATCGATAACACGACCTGCTATTAAATTATTCCTATTCATCATCAAGTCATCATGAAATAAGCCATATTTATGTAAATTTATATTCTGAGTAATCTCTGGCAAACTTGCATCAGAAAATTCTGATATACCTATATTATTGTTAAGATTTAAATAATAAACATCAATATAATCAGATTTATCCAAAGGATGTCCAGCTGCCTTTTTAACAAATTGGGTAATATTAGCCTCTGCACCTATTCCATTATATTTTATCTCATCTTTTGCTTTCGCTGTTAATAGACTATTTAATTCCGGAACTTCGCCTATTGTTTTCATTTTTGAATATATATTTAATAATGAGCTTCTATATTTATCTCTTTCTGCAGGTGGAACTACTTTAACAGAAGCATGACTTAAAATATTATCTATAATAGTTACAAACTTTTTAGGTGCATATGATTGAAAATATTCACTCATCATACTAACTACTAAATTTATTTGCTCAAGCAACTTATTTTGGGGTTTAAAACTTAAAATAACTTTTGGATGAATAATATCTTCACCTTTTTCATTCAACAATCTTAGTTTAAAAGTATTTTTAAATTTTCCTTGATCTAAATATTTTAAAGACAATTTATCTTTTTCTTTTATAACACCTATTTCTTTAAATTTTCCTTCTAAATATTTTTCACCTTTTTCTGCAATACCTGATATAACATCTTTAGAAGGAGTAAACTTTCTTCTTATATCACTTATAATTCGCGGAATTCTTTCTGGTTGAATATGCACCTTTGCTATTAATGGTAAAAAAGGATTAAATAAATTGCTTTTATTCAATTTCTTTCCATTTTTTATTTTTTCATCTTCTATTTCCAAAAGAATATCACTAAGTACATTGAGAGCTTCTTTTACATCAGCTATTTTTTTTGCATTCTCTTGCTTTGAATTTGTTTTAAATAAATTAAAAAGGTCTTTAGGCAAATTACCTACACTTCCTTTTTCTCGTTTATAAATATCAGGAATCGCTTTTAAAAATTCTGGATTATTATATATTCTTTTTTGAATAACCCTATTCAATCCATAAAAATTGGTATTTCTATTAGATACACTATTTTGACTGCCAATATTCATATTTCAATCTCCATTTCATTTTATTAAAATACGCTAAAAAAAAAATTTGCTATTAAAATTCTCAAATTGTATAACTTGAGAAAAATATTCAACTGAGTTATACTATGTAAAAAAATTTAGGAGTATTTAATATGTGTAAAAAGGTAATCTCATTTTTATCAATTTGTTCTATTTTGTATTTAAATTCTTTTCCGGCATTTGCACAATGTTGCGAAAAAACAATTGCAATTGAACACTTAGATGTACATAAAGAAGCACCTTGCAATGTAGTTACAATTACTAATTTAAGAAAAGTTGTTGAAAAAGGTAACGTACTGCAATTTGCTTTTGACGAAAAGTTCTTCTCTAAATGTGCTAAAGCCGGAGAATATGTTAATTTTGTAGTACCACAAGCACTCTATACTTGTGAAGGAACAATGCTTTTACCTTGTGGAACCAAAATTGTTGCAGAAATTACAAATGTTGAAAAACCAAAATGGTTCAATAAAAATGCAAGAGTTAGCCTTATTTTTAGAAAAATAGTATTACCTGATAACACCTGCATAGACATTAAAGCACGTCCATTCACAAAAGACTGTAAGCTTAAAGAGGGACCTTGGACAACAGCAGGAAAACTAACTCTATCAACACTTACTATGGGAGCTGTAGGAGCTGGTGCCGGTGTTGGATTTGCATTCATTCCTAACCCAGCAAAAATAGGAGCTGGTCTTGCTATTGGTATCCCAATAGGGTGCAGTGTAGGATTAGTTTTAGGACTTGTTACTCCTGGTTGTCATTATAAAGCTAAAAAAGGCGAAACAGTTTATGCTTTATTAATTGATGAAATGAGTATCTGCAATTCACAATGTTCTAAATAAAAGTTTTTACAAAAAAATCCTCTGAGTTAATTTCAGAGGATTTTTTCTTTATTACTTATTTTGACGGACTAACATTTATAAAAGGAACTGAATTCCCTAACATATATTGAGGCATTTTCCCATCCCATTTTTGTACTGCTTCGTACTGAACTAAAGACTTATTTTGGCTTAATGCTTTAGCTCTTATTGCCATTGATTTAGCCTCTGCCTCTGCAGCAATTACTTTTTGTTTTGCTTCTTCTTGAACTTGAACAGTTTTATTTTTAGCTTTTAAAGCTTCTTGCTCTGCTGTTACTTTACTTTCAATAGCTCTTTCAAAAACATCTGAATAATTTATTTCTGTCATTTGAAAATCAGTTACATTAATGTAATTATCTTTTAATTGCTGCTGCAATTTGAATAATATATCACCAGTTGCTTTTTCTCTATTAGCAATCAAATCTTGGGCATTCCATTTTCCAATAATATCTTTTATCGTACCTTCGACTACTGGAGTAAGAATAGTAGTAGCATAATCTATACCAACCTCTTGAAATAATTTATTTACTTTATCAGGCTGAACATTAAAATTTATTACATAAGTAATTCTTGCTTGTTGAATATCCTTGGTATAAACAGCGGTAGTATATGTATTTTTTTGAGTCTTTACGTTCATTGTTCTGAATTTTTGAATAAATGGAAATATTAAATGTAGACCTTCTCCATAACTTTCTGCCTGAACCTGACCTAAGGTGATTTTTATACCTCTTTCTCCTGGACCTACCATCACAAAAGGATTACACATTACAATGAAACATACTAATAAACATAACACCAACACCGGCATTCCTAAAAATTTTTTGTCCATCACATTCCTTTCTTCTTATGTTATCTCAATGCTACTAGAGCTAATGTTGTATATAGAACTGCGACAAAAAAGACAAAACTCCCAAAAAAAATCAACATTTGTTTTCCATATTTTTGATAGAGATTTTCTCCCAATATATAACATGCAGTAACTATACATAAATTTATCAATACTAATAAAGATAAAAAAAGTAATAAAATTCTTATTATCATATAAACTCCATTTCATATTTTATTATATTAAAATACGGAGTTTTATATATCATACTACTAAAGGATTTTATGCTAAAATAAACCTATGAAAAGACTTTGCATATTTGCACACTGGGATAAAGATAACATTATAGACGATTATGTTATTTATTATCTAAAATCTCTTCAAGAAATTTGTGAGACAATTATCTTCGTATCAGACTGCAACTTAAAAAATGAAGAATTAGATAAGTTAAAAGATATTACAAAATATTGTATTGCCCAAAAGCATGGTGAATATGATTTCGGCTCTTATAAAAGAGGTTATTTCTTTGCAAAAACAAAACACATAACATATGATGAATTATTACTTGTTAATGATTCTTGTTATGGACCATTTTATTCTTTTAAAACAATTTTTAATAAAATGGATAAAAAAAGAGTCGATTTTTGGGGTTTAACTCAAAACAGTTTCGGTATAAAAAAAATAAAAAATGGATATGATTATTGCTATTCTCCACATATTCAGTCTTATTTTATATTGTTAAAGAAACAAACTTTTAATGACTTTGAGCAATTCTTAGAGACAATACAACGAGAAGAAAACAAAGAGGATATTGTAATAAAATATGAAATCATGCTCACTAAAAGTCTACAAAAAAAAGGTTTTAAATACAGTGTATTCATTAATAAATTTAAACATACTGAAAATTGTACATTATCTAAATGGGAATCATTAACCCAAAAATATAAATTCCCACTATTAAAAACAAGTATTGTAAGAAAAGGCCTACTATTTTGGGGTAAACAAAATTGGCAAGATATAGTCCCTAAATCATATCCAATAGAAATAATAAATAAACAACTCCGAAGGTATTCTGAGCATTATCCCAAAACAATTTTTGAACTTGAATATCACGATAGGTTTATTTATTTTATACATAGATATCTTCCATTTGAAGTTTTCCTGATCTCAAAATTTTTAGATCGCAAAATACTTTCAAATTTCCGACGTTTTTTCAGAAATATACTCAATAGTCTTTGATACAGAAAGAGCCCAAGAAAACTTTTTAGATCTAATAAGCCCTCTTTGGCTAGATAATTCTCTATAAAATGTATCAAAATACATCTTTTTATATGCTCCAATCATATCCTCATCATTAGTTGGATCAATTTTAATTCCTGCATCACCAATTACCTCTGGTAAAGAAGACGTATTAGATGTTATAACTGGACAGCCACATTTCATCGCCTCTAAAACAGGAAGTCCAAAGCCCTCATATAAGGACGGATAAATGAACATCAAAGCATTTGAATAAAGTTTTGGTAAATCATTATCATTAACATAGCCTTTAAAAATTATTTTTGATTTATCAAAATTACTTATAGAATTTATTAGTTCTTTCTCAAACTTCTTCCAAATTCCACCACCCAATACCATATATAAATCATTTATTTTATATTGATTTATAAACTCTAAAAAATTTCTTATCGCAAAAATTAAATTTTTTCTTTTACCTAATGTACAAAGAGAAAAGACATATTTATAATCCACATCACTCTTTTGTGGAAAAAAATTATCATCTGCACCTAAATAAACATTTCTTATATTTTCATCTTTTATAAACGGAAAATATTTTAAAATATCTTTTTTTGTATTTTCAGAGTTTGTTAAATAAAAATCATTTTCATTAATCGTATTATATAGTCTATAGCACCAAAGTCTCTTATTATCAGGTATTCCACCAGCTTCAATAATAGGAATTACATCATGGAGCATCATAAATCTTTTTATATGAGAAGAACATAAAATTTCCTCTGAAGGAGGAGAAAAAGGACTTAAATATATCTGAAAAGGCTTTAGTTGCAAAAGATTCTTTTTATTTGGCAGATAGAATATATTTTCGTAATATCTTAAAAAGCTCAATACTGCATACTTAATTTTTAAAGGAGCATTCTTAACTATATAGTTAATTTTAGCTAAAAATAAATTTGTTAAAGATTTTTCAGGTAATAAGTCTATTTCTTTAAACTCATCAACTTTAGCAAGAACTTCTTTTAAATAAAAATAGCGCTTAAAATTACAAAAAAAAGTTAGATCAATATCACTATTTTTTTTCAACTCCCTAAAAAAATTCAAAGCAACAAAAAACACACCCGCTCGATGACCTGATTTTTCTAAAAAATAAGACAACTCTGTAGCATCAAATAATATTTTCATACATCTAACCTTTAGTTAATCTTTTAATTCGTCTTTTTATTTTTTTCCAAATCAAAATAACTGTATAAATATAATTCAGCGGAAACTTTTTCATATCATAAGCTATAAACTTATAAATATCACGTTCTTCTGCTGAAGCAGTCAGATATTCAGCAAAAGGATACTTCGAAAAATAATATTCTCTATTTTTTTTCAAATTGTAATCATTATTAGCTGATGTTATCGATCCAAAATGGAAAAAACATACATTATTTGCCACGTATACACCATATCCGGCTTCTATAGCACGATATTTTAAATAAATATCATCAAAAAATGCAGGTGTAAAATTTTCATCAAAATCCCCAATATTATCAATTACACTTCTTTTTGTTACTACACAAGAAAAAACACATTCATCAAAATTTTTTTCATAATCTTTCTTATAACTAAAATTTTTTCTAAAAAATTTAATATAATGTCTTTCATTAGTATTATCATAATGAGGATTTATATGTCTTGGAGAAATAAATCCTACATTTTCTTGTTGAAAAACTTTTTCTACATTTTCAAACCAATTAGGATAAAGCAAAATATCATTATTAAAAAAAGCTATATACTCACCTTCTGCTATAGATAAACCTTGATTATTCCCTTTAGAATACCCTAAATTATCCTCATTCAAAATAAGCTTAACATTAGGTATTTTCGAGATAAATTCTCTTGTACCATCTGTTGAAGCATTATCTACAATTATCAACTCAAAATCATCTGTATAACGAAAAAGACTCTCTACAAACTTTTTGGTATAGCTTAATTTATTATGAGTTAAAGTTATAATACTTAATTTCATAAAGAAATTTTACCTTAAAATTACTTTAAGGTAAAATTATTTTATGAAAATTTCAATAATAATGACTAGTTATAATTATGCCCAATATTTAGACGAAGCTATTAATAGTATAATTAATCAGACATATAAAGATTGGGAACTTATTATAATTGATGATGCTTCTAGCGACAATTCTATTGATATTATCAAAAAATACTTATCCGATAATAGAATTAAATTAATTATTAACGATAAAAATTTAGGACTAGCAAAGTCTCTAAGAAAAGGTATTGAATATGCAACTGGAGAATGGATTGCATTTTTAGAGAGTGATGATAAATTCTTTCCTACTTCAATAGAAGAAAAAGTAAAAGCTATAGAAACAGGAGCAGAATTAGTATTTACTGGGGTAGAAATGTTCCAAGACCAAAATAGAATAGCTCTATTCCAAAAATATTTTGATGATGTTAATAAATTATTTATAAACCTAGATCACTCTATGTTTATTGAAAATTTTGCTAATATTATTCCTAAAATAAATATAATTCCCACATTTTCATGCGTAATGACAAAAAAAGAGTTACTTTTAAAATGCAATTTTAAACCTTTATGTAAAGCCTCTCTTGACTATTATTTATGGGCACAACTAGCCGATCATAAAATTTATTTTCTTGATAAAAAACTAACTTTTTGGCGTATTCATTCTGACAGCTACATTAATAAAGATAGCCAAAACTGGTTTATTAGATACTTTTTTAATGTTTCACTATACTACCACACAATAAAAAAGAAAAATCCTATAATAAAAGCACTCTTATTATTAAACTATATGCGAGCTAGACTAATATACTTAAAAATAAATAAAAATATTATAAAAATAAACATCGGAAATAATAAGTTCATTTATGAAATTAAACTAACTTAGAAAGTATATTTAGTCTATAGAATTCTAAAAGTGCGTTTATTTGTTTATCATTACCACCCTTACTGTTTTTTTTATATAAATTTCTACTTGTATTAAATATTTGCCGTTTTATATTTAAAGAAGCAAGAGTTTTTATATGGTTTTTAACAACTCTTATCTTTCTATTACTCAACAAAGCCATAGCCCAAAGCCAAACATCATCTGCAGTTGGAGCCAATTTTAAAAACAAATCATCTCTTAACACTTCTTTTTTAAAACAATTTGGTGGATAAAGAACACCGCCCACTCCTGTTAGAAAATTATCAAATCTTGCACATTCTTCACTAACATGTTTTTCCCATTTTTCATAAGACATAATTTCATTCTTATTTAAAAGAACCCTATGAGCACGATGAACTTGAATATCATTAGGATAACTAATATATGAGTAATACAAATTTGCAAGCCAATTCTTAGGATAATAGATATCATCATCTGCAGTTACTATTATTGAATCAGAAAACTCTTTTAATGCATAAATTATTTTTGTATAAGACTTAATATCTTTGACAAATCTTATTTCCAGACCATTTTTAATATATCTCGTGATTTCATATGGTAATTCCATTAAATCATTATATTCATCACTAAGCCACAATATTATTCTATCAGGCTTTACAGACTGCATAAGTAAAGAATAAATTGCTAAAGATAATTCATCAAACCTTTCAGCATAAGAAGTTAAAGAAACGATTATAGGGACATCGCGCTTACAATTATTTATTCCTAAGAAATTTCCTAAATTATTCGCTCTATATCTTATCAAAGGAAGAAATACAGGTCTTAAATGAAATTTTGTTTTAAGAAGTTTTTTTAACATTGAACGTTTAAAACTCACTTTCTTAACATATCAAAAATAACACTCTCTATTGGTGTGTTATTATTTGGGCTTTGTTTCTTCAATTTTTCATTCCACTCTATTATTCTCTTTTCAGCCCTGGTTAGCTCAAAATTGGATAAATCAAAAAAACTCATATATATTAGCCAGATATTTTCACATTCAAATCTAGCTACAAGATCTTCGATTGACTGATTTACGCTAGGAAGTTTTTGATTTTCTCCTAATAGTTTATATATTCCTTGAGACAAAAACCTCTCAAAAGCAATATCTTTATTCAAATTGAATGTTTCTTTCAATTCTTTTTTTATACGATGATAACTCATATCATAATTAACATTTTTTAGATATGAATCTTGTAAGGATTTCGTGCACTTTTCAAGCTCAAAACCAAACCTTATTGAAAACTTAAGCCCTCTCAAAATTCTTGAAGGATCGTCTATAAAACTCCCATCATGCAAAACTCTTAAGCTTTTTGAAGAAATATCTTCTTTTCCGTTAAAAATATCGATTATTTCATTATCAGAAGTTCTTTTCGCAATTGCATTAATCGTAAAATCACGTCTTTTCAAATCTTCTTTTAGAGAACAACCTATTTCTAATATTTTTGGCAAATGACCTTTTCTGGGATAATACTCACACCTAGTCGAAGCAATATCAATTTCTTTATTGTCAGCTAATATTCTTACAGTACCAAAATCAGGATTTGCTTTGATTATATTAAAATTTTGAGCATACTCTATCGCATTACCTTCATATGTATAATCAACATCAAGAGATGAAACCCCTAAAATTTCATCTCTTACAACGCCACCTATATAATATAAATTATTATCCTTCAGTTCCATCTTTAACCTTTTTGTTATGGATAAGTGAAGATACAAACGCACTTAAAATAAAAGCAAGCCCCAACAATCCGGTTACAACTTCCGGCACTTCATGGAAAGTTGATACAAACATTAAAATAGCTAGAGTTCCAATTGCCCAATGAGCTCCATGTTCTAAGTACAAATACTGAGCCAAAGTCTTTTTCTCTACAAGCATAATTGTTAATGATCTTACAAACATTGCTCCAATAAATAACCCTATTGTAATAATCAAAATATCTTTACTCAATGCAAAGGCCCCTAATACACCATCTAAAGAAAAAGATGCGTCAATAAGTTCTAGATATAAAAAACCAACTAAGCCAGAACACTTGACTGTATCTGCACAAACTTTCATTCTTTCTTCTTGACGTCTTTCAAGCCATTCTGCTAAACCATCAATAACTAAATAAGTTATAATACCGCTTAAACCTGATTTAAAAACTGAACTTCTAACTTCTAAAGGAAGTTCAAACATTAACAATATTAAAACAACAAGAGTTGTTATAGTGCAAATTCCCTTTATTGAAGAAAGCTTTTGCATTGGAATTTCTAAAAATTTTATCCAATGCACTTCTTTTTTTTGTTCGACAAAATAATCCATAAATAACATAAGCAAAAACGCACCACCAAAAGCTACAATAGGCGCATGAGTTAATTCTAAATAATGAGCATAAGAATGTACATCATTCAATGCCATATTTAAAACTGTTAAAATATTTAGTTTTGCAAAAATCGCAACTACTAACAGCGGGAATAAAAATCTCATACCAAAAACAGCAATTAATATACCCCATGTAATAAAACGATGTCTCCATTTCTCAGACATATGTTCCAGTTTCATCGCATTAACTACTGCATTATCAAAAGATAAACTAACTTCCAATACCGCAAGTACAGAAGCAATAAAAATACAAGTTAGCCCTGTACCGTTATGTACATGCTCACCCCATAGATAAGCTGCAATCAATCCAAATATAGTTACTATATAGGAACCTAAAAAATAACGAATCATAATCTCTCCTTCTTATAATCTTAGACAATTATAATATAATTCATTCTTTGTTGTAAACAATTTAACAATATAAAACTCCAAACGATTTTATTTATTATATAATTAAAAGGAGATTAATTAGGAGGAAGCTTTTTATGAAAAAAATCATTAGTTTTTTATTTTCGATATCATTACTAGTATTACCATCTTTTGCGGCAGAATATAATCCTGCATCAAAAGTACCTACTGTTGGAAAAAACATTTTAACAAAAAACAATTTACCATCAAAAACAACTTTTAAAGTTGTAAATGGAATAGCTGACAATACAGATACATCCAGCACAAACATTATAGAAATCTCACAACAAGATCTTACATATGCAGGAAATGACAACGAAGTAGCAGCTGTTATTTCTAATGAAATAGGTCATATTATAAACGGAAAAGCTGCAAAAGATAAGTTTAGAGATATAGCAAAAAATGCTATTACAAGTACCCTAAGTAGTGATAATATAATTTCAACTGCTGCAAATAGTGATTATTTAAAAAGCAAAACAAACTTAAGTGACAATAAAGAAGCTGATATTACAGGTGTAGATTTAATGATACAAGCGGGTTATAACCCTCTTGCAATGGTAGTTGTTATTACTAAAATGCCAGGAAGTACACTTGAAATATTACAAGGAAAGCCTGCTAATACAGAAAGAGCAATGAACGTATTTGATTACCTAACATACAATTATCCTTCTAAAATAAAAGCTGGATATGGATGTCAAGAATACAGAAACTTTTTAGCTTATGCAGAGCCTATTGTTAAAGAAAGAAATTCTAATAAGAAAAAATTAGAAAAATTTAATAAAGAACAAGAAAAAAATAAACAACTTAGAGCTAAAAATGTTGCACAATATAAGACTACCGGAGGAGTGAGTGGCTGGGATGCTTCTTATACAATACTTAAGACACTAACAGAATCTTCAGAAAGATAGAGGTAAGAATGACTACAAAATTTAGACAAGTAAAGACCAAAATAGTTGCTACATTAGGCCCTGCAACTTCAAATTATGAATCTATATTGGCATTGGTAAAAGCTGGCGCAAATATGTTCAGACTGAATACATCCCATGGCACCGCACTAGATCATAAAAAAAATATCGAAAATATAAGAAAAGTATCAAAAGAATGTAATACTTATATTCCGATACTAGTCGATTTGCAAGGCCCTAAAATAAGGGTAGGTAATATAACAACACCGATAAATATCACGAAAAATGATACTATTATACTATCTGGAGACTCAAGTATTCAAGACTCTTGTATAATTCCGGTTGATTATCCTCAAATAGCAAATGATGTTAGTATCGGAGATAAAATCCTTCTAGATGACGGAAAAATAGGATTAGAAGTTCTTGATAATTCAAATAACCAAGTTAAAGCCAAAGTCTTATATGGTGAAATTATAAAGCCGAGAAAAGGTATTAATATCCCAGGAGCTACAGCTAGTCTTGAAGCAGTAACCGAAAGAGATAAAGAATTTATCCAATTTAGCGTAGAAAATAATGCCGACTATATTGCATTATCTTTTGTAAGAGAAGCTAAGGATATAGATCTTGCAAGAAAATATATAAAAGAATTTAATGGAGACATTCCAATAATTGCAAAAATAGAAAAACCTCAAGCTGTAGAAAATCTTGAATCAATACTTTCTACAACAGATGGAATAATGGTAGCTAGAGGAGATTTAGGAATTGAAATATCTCCAGAGGAAGTCCCTACTATTCAAAAATATATTATTGATAAAACAATAAGGGAAAGAAAAGTCTGTATTGTTGCTACTCAAATGCTTGAAACAATGATAGAAAATCCAATTCCTACGCGAGCAGAGGCAAGTGATGTAGCAAATGCAATACTAGATGGTACAGATGCAATTATGCTATCAGGAGAGACTGCTGTTGGTAAGTATCCAATTGAAGCCGTAAAAATGATGCGAAAAATTGCTTCAAATGTTGAAAATTGTAATTTCTGCCTATCAAACTTAGATCTAGAAATTATTGATAAATATGACATAACACCACAAGCAATTGCCAATGCAGCCGTTAAAATGGCTCAAGACATAAACGCAAAAGCTATTATGACATTTACACATAGCGGGTATACACCTAGACTCTTATCTAAACTACGTCCTACCGTACCGATAATTGCAATCTCAGATAGAGAAGATACTTGTAGAAGACTCAATCTCTTTTGGAACATATTTTCAGACTATAAGGAGTGGGATAGAGTAATCGACGAAAATTTACTTAAAGAAATTGACGATTATATTCTTTCAAAAACTGATTTCGAAAAGGATGAAAGAATTGTTATAATAGGTTCAATTCCCAAACTTATTTCCGGTAGAACTAATTTTATAAGAGTACATCGAATTGGAGCTTAAAGGTGCAAGGGGAAAAAATTCTTATAACAGGTGGAGCTGGCTTTATTGGTTCTCATTTATGCAAAAAGCTACTTTCTAAAGAGAATAAAATATTTTGTCTTGATAATTTTTATACAGGCTCAAGACAAAATATAAAACCCTTTTTAAATAACCCAAATTTTCAATTGCTAGAAAAAGACATTATTGAAATATTTGAAATAGAAGCTGATTACATATTTAATCTAGCTTGTCCTGCAAGCCCTCCTCATTATCAAAAAGATTCTATAAAAACTATGAAAACATCTATACTTGGTATTTATAACTTACTTGATATTGTAGAAAAAAATAATGCAAGACTCCTTCAAGCTTCAACAAGCGAAATTTATGGCTCTCCACTTGAAAATCCTCAAAAAGAAAGCTATTGGGGCAATGTAAATCCAATAGGAGTAAGAAGTTGCTACGATGAAGGTAAAAGGTGTGCAGAATCAATTTTGGTTGATTTTTACAGACAAAAAAAATCTGATATAAAAATCGTTAGAATATTTAATACATATGGTCCTAATATGGCTATCAATGATGGCAGAGTTATTTCTAATTTTATAGTACAAGCTTTAAAAAATGAAAATATAACCGTATATGGAGACGGAAAACAAACCAGATCATTCTGTTATATCGATGATTTAGTAGAAGGACTAATAAAAACGATGGAGTCTAACAATTTTATAGGACCTGTAAATATAGGAAACCCTAATGAAATGACGGTGCTTGAACTTGCAGAGCTCATTATTTCTTTAACAAATTCAAAATCAAAGATAGTTCATCAAGAATTACCTCAAGACGATCCTACAAACAGAAAACCTGACATTAGTTTAGCAAAGCTCAAACTTAAATGGGAACCAAAGGTCGACATAATTGAAGGACTAGAAAAAACTATTCGCTATTTTAAGGAGCTTACACTATGAAGATATGTGTAATAGGAACTGGCTATGTTGGCTTAGTCACAGGCACCTGTTTTGCAGAAATGGGAAACGACGTTATTTGTATAGATAATGATTTGAGCAAACTCGAAAAGTTATCTAATGGTATTATTCCTATATATGAGCCAGGATTAGAAGATTTAATAAAAAATAATACCAAAGAAGGTCGTTTAAAATTTTCAGCAGACATTGATAATGCAGTTAAAGAATCACTAATTTGTTTTATAGCAGTTGGAACCCCTGAATTAGAAGATGGTTCAGCAGACTTATCTAACGTATTCAATGTTGCAGAAAATATTGGAAAATCGATGAACGATTACAAAATTATAGTCAACAAGTCTACTGTACCAGTAGGTACTGCAGAAAAAATAAAAGAAATCATAAAAAATAATACAGAACAAGACTTTGATATAGTATCTAATCCTGAATTCTTGAAACAAGGAGCTGCCATAGAAGACTTTCTAAGACCTGATAGAGTAGTTTTAGGTACAGATTCTAAAAACGCAGAAAAAATAATGCTTGATTTATATTCACCATTCGTCAGAAATCAGCATCCAATAATAACAATGGACATAAAATCTGCAGAAATGGTAAAATACGCATCTAATTGTTTTCTTGCTACAAAAATATCTTTTGCAAATGAAATAGCAAACTTATGTGAATCTATTGGTGCCGATATGAATAATGTAAGACGAGGAATGTGCTCTGATTCTCGAATTGGAACTCAATTTTTATATCCTGGACTGGGTTTTGGAGGGAGTTGTTTTCCTAAAGATTTAAAAGCTCTTATGAAAACCGCTAAAGAAAACAATACGGGTTTTTCAATTATAAATGCAGCTTATAATGTAAATTTACAACAAAGAGAAAATTTCATAAAAAAAATTACAAACCACTTTGGAACGAACTTAAATGGGATAAAATTAGCGATTTGGGGACTCTCTTTTAAACCAAAAACTAATGATATGAGAGAAGCTCCCTCAATTACTATTATAAATAAATTATTAGAACTAGGTGCAACAATTATAGCATATGATCCAAAAGCAACGGATAATGCAAAGGAAATATGGAATGATAAAATTTCATACGCTGAAAATTCATACGAAGCTTTAAAAGATGCAGATGCATTATTGCTAATAACTGAATGGAATGAATTCAGAAATCCTGATTTTATAAAAATAAAAAAACTACTAAAAACGCCCATCATTTTTGATGGACGCAATCAATATAATAAAGAAATACTTAGTAAGTATAGCCTAAAACTAATAAACTAATTGGCTCTATTATTAACCTCTAAAGTATCTGCAAGCTCTTTATCTTTCTTCACAGAGTGATAATCAGTAGGATTTCTCAAAAAAGCTTGACCTAAACGATCTACAGCAATTATTTCACCGTCAGGAAATAGCCCAAATGTAAATTGATCAGGGTCACTGCAATCTTCATTATATGTACAATTATTTCCTCCATCTGGTTCTAAATCTATATTAATAGCCGTTCTAGAAAGATCTGCTGCTGAAACAAAAGTCCATAAAACCCCATCAGAAGTTCTTATGCGTGCAGTGTTTCCATCTATTTCTCTAGATATATAATTTACTTTTGTTGCAAATATTGCAGGGAATTTACTATTACCTGTACAACTCCAAGCTCCTAAACAAGGTTGATATTCAATAGGCTCATCTGTATACTTCAATATTGCATCTTCCTCTGGCTCACCGTCATCATCATATTTTATAGAATAAAGTGTTGGATCATCTAATATCTCGTTTGTTAAACTTGTTAATGTACTATAACACTTCATATACATTGCCTTCTTTTTATCTGGCATCATTCCAATTATTCCAGGCACAGTAATTGCCGCAACCACTCCAACTATAGCGAGTGATATCAATAATTCTTGCAAGGTAAAACCTTTTTTTATCATATATTCAAGCCCTCAATTCTCAATACACTAGTATTTTAACATATTTCTTCTTCATTTTGAAGCTTTAATTTTTGTTAATAAATATTAATTTTTGTAAATTTTTTTACTATAATACTAAAGTTTTTGAAAAAAATGCCGATAACTAAGATACATAAAAGGGAAAAAAGGAGAATAAATTATGTCAGATAGCTCAATTTCAAAAATCTACCAATTTTTAACTCAAAGACCTAACTGGAAAGAAGAAGCTGATTATACAGGCGATGGTGTTATTGTAAAATCAGAATTCAGAGAATATCTAACAGCAAATTGGGATAGTATTGGTTGGAATGGAGAAACAACAAACCAAAAAGATATAATCAATGAATTTTGGAAAAGCATCGATACTACTCAAACAGGTAAAATTAGAGGCACTGACAAATATGACAAAAATGCCTTGAACCAAACAGAACTAGTGACTATGGAAGGTAGAATAACTATTTATGAAAAAGTAAATGAATTTTTAGGAAATCTTACAAAACCTAGTATTATTTCTGATAGTTCTTTTAAAGATTGGCAAAAAGATGTTTGCTCTGATGTTGGAGCTCTTGTAGAAAAATTCATCAAAAATGGTGGCACAGAAGAAGGAATAGAAGCTTATCTTGCTGGTGATGAAGTTAAGGCTTGTATTAATAGAGTTACTGCAGAATACTGCGCTGCAGAATATCAAGCACTAGAAATGAAAAAATTAAATAGTCAGTATGGTTATTCATATGAAAATGATGCAACTCTTTCTAGCATTATTAAAACTTACTTAAGCTCAATCACAGGAGAAACTAGCGAATCTGAAATCCAATCTACAATTGTAAAAATTATAGATTCTTATATGGCAACAGCTGGATTAAAAGAAGGAAGCGTTGATGCTCTAAAAGATTATGGCTATACACCAAATGCAAATTCTCCTTTAAATGAATTACAAAAAGCTGTTCTTAAAAAGACTCTTACAAATAACTTAGCTGGCATTAAAAATGAACCTAATTACGCAGCAAATAGTGATGTTTATGACAATGCTGTAAATTTATACATTAACACTATCATTAGCGGTGCTAGATATAGCGATTTTGAAGATATAAAACAATATAATTTAGAAACATTTAAAGCGTCAGAAATCTACAAAACTATTGCTAAAACTATTGAAGTAAAAAATCAAATTAATGATTTATTTGAAAGTGAAAGCTTCTTAAATTCACTTAAAACTACATTTGGTACTGATATAAAAGATAAAATTATTAATAGTGAAACTTATGCAAATTTAAAATCTGATGCTTTACAAAAAGCAGCTAATGGTGATTTTAATACGTCTAATGGTACATTAGATACAGCACAAGTGTCTAGTTGGGTAATTCAAGAACTTAAGAACAAAATTCTAGAATTCTATCCTTCTAGCTTTGAGGGTATGGAATTGGAAACAATGAATACTACATATACAGATATAACAAATATTACAATTCCTAATAAAGATTTAGAGTCTACAAGAAAAGCTGCAAAAATGTTCTGCGCAGGAATTAATAGCTTAGGTTATAGTGAAGCTATTAAAACCGTTTTCGGAACTAGTGACTATGCTACAGAAATAGATAAGCTCTCTTTAGATGGAATAAACTCCAAAATAACAGCTTTAAAAGCTGAAATAAGTCAAATCCAAGAAGAAAAAGAAAAAGAAAAAGAAGAAAATGAACAAAAAGAACAAAATGAAAAAATTTGTAACGCTGCACAAGT
Source organism: Candidatus Gastranaerophilales bacterium (assembly GCA_944325535.1). GTDB lineage: Bacteria > Cyanobacteriota > Vampirovibrionia > Gastranaerophilales > Gastranaerophilaceae > CAG-196. The sequence continues at coordinate 24,931 of CALVAL010000009.1, read as the reverse complement.
AATCTCAGACTCTGTAACAAATGTTAAATATTCTAGCATAAGTGCTATAATAAATGGTCGTTCTAGCATTCATACTGAATTTGGTATTAATGCAGATGGGAACATTGTATTCCAAGAAGAAACAACTACAACAGTATATAATACTCTTGTTAAAAAAGTAAAAGAAGAACTTGAGAAAACAGAAGAAGGACGTACAGCTCTTGAAGATATTGGAGGTGAAAACATCTTAGAAAGAATTGTTCAAGCTGCTTGGATTTCAGCATATAACACTTATAGTTCATCAACTTCTAATACTGCGGCTAATTTTATAGCAACTGTACTAGATAATATCAAAACTATAATGGAAAAACTTAAAGAAAAACCTGAATACCTTAAAGCATATACAGAACATACGGCATATGCAGATAAAAACTTGACAAATGGATTGATACACTATAATACTAAAACTACTTTAGGAAATGATCAAACAATAAATTACAAAAATGGTGTTACAATTGACGCTGACGGTGTTGTTCACCTTAAAAATAGTAAAGATGACCCTGATTATCAAATTACTATGAATGAATTATTATACAGACTTATAAATAAATACTCATACATAGATTCCAATACCATCACAGATGTCTTTAGAAAAGCGCAACAAGAAGCTATTCAAATTTGTATAAATAATGAAAGAGACTGTCCTTATGGAACCAGTCATGCCGGGGGAAGAGTTGAAGATAGTGACTACCAAAGAAAATGGGGTGGCAACGACTCTAGAAAGGATGATCATTTTTATATTCATATGGATGAACTTGTACAATTAACTCTATATTGTTTTGATAAGCTACTATACGCATCATTATAACAATAGCATAAAACTGAATCAAATTTGATTCAGTTTTATGCTATTTCTGCTCTAGTTTTTTGCGATATATCTGCAGGCTTGCTATTTGGTAAATGAATTAATTCTGCCTGATTATCAATTTCATCCTGCTTTTCGACCATATCTTTTGTTATAGTAAATTTAGTCATATCATGCTTTGTTGGAATATCATACATAACATCGAGCATTAGCTCTTCTACAATAGATCTCAAAGCTCTAGCACCAGTTTTTCGTTTAATAGCTTTCTTAGCAATTAAATCAATAGCCTCTGGCTCAAATTCTAATTCTACACCATCCATTTCTAATAAACATTTATACTGTTTTAAAATAGCATTCTTAGGCTCTGTAAGAATCATTTTCAAAGTATTTTCATCCAAAGCGTCTAATACTGCATAGACTGGTATACGACCTATAAATTCAGGAATTAAACCGAATTTCAACAAATCTTCTGGCTGTAGCTTTTTCAATAATCTAGCAGAAGCCTGCTCTTTTTCAGCTTGAGTAGGTGCAGACTTTCCAAATCCAATTGAAGAGCCGTCTTTTACCCTATGTTCAATAATCTTATCCAAATCTACAAAAGCACCACCTACAATAAATAAAATATTACTTGTATCGATTTGAATCATTTCTTGTTGAGGATGCTTCCTACCACCTTGTGGCGGAACATTTGATAAAGTACCTTCTATCAGTTTTAATAAAGCTTGTTGAACACCTTCACCTGATACATCTCTTGTGATAGAAGTATTTTCAGACTTTCTTGCAATTTTATCGATTTCATCAATATAAATAATACCTTTTTCAGCCCTTTTTACATCATAATCAGCGTTTTGATATAATCTTAGTAAGATATTTTCTACATCATCACCAACATAACCAGCTTCTGTTAATGTAGTAGCATCAGCAACAGCAAAAGGGACATCCAACATTTTTGCTAATGTCTGTGCTAAAAGAGTTTTACCACTACCAGTAGGACCTACTAAAAGAATATTTGATTTTTGAATTTCTACTCCATTAGTGTCTTCTTTTTGATTGTGTTTTAAACGCTTATAATGATTATAAACAGCTACAGATAGAACTTTTTTTGCATCATCTTGACCCACTATATGCTGATCCAAGTATTCTTTGATTTCATGAGGTTTTGGAATAGGTTTATCTTCAACATCATCAGAATGTTTTTCAGTACTATCTTTTATCCCCTCTTTGCCTTCAAAAAATTCTTCATCTAAAATTTCATTACACAACTCAACACATTCATCGCAGATAAAAACATCAGGCCCTGCTATTAGCTTTTTCACCTGATCTTGAGTTTTTCCACAAAATGAACATTTTAGTCTATCATTTGATGCCATAATATCTCCTGTTAATTGGTCTATTTATATTTTAAGCTTAAATTTTTTGGGGGACAAGCCCCCAAAAACATTATACATCTTTTGTAATTACTTTATCAATCATACCATATTCTAAAGCTTCCTGAGGAGTCATAATATAGTCTCTATCAGTATCCTTTTCGATCTTTTTAATTGACTGACCAGTATTAGAAGCCATAATCTCATTCAAAGTCTTTTTAATTCTCAAAATTTCTTGAGCTTGAATTTCAATATCAGTAGCCTGACCTTGAGCACCACCTAGTGGTTGGTGAATAAGAACTCTTGAATGAGGAAGCGCCATTCTCTTACCTTTTGCACCTGAACATAGTAAAAATGCACCCATTGAAGCTGCTTGACCTAAACAAATTGTTGATACATCAGCTCTTATGTGCTGCATAGTATCATAAATTGCAAGCCCTGCCGTAACACTTCCTCCTGGAGAGTTAATGTATAACATAATATCCTTTTCAGGATTTTCACTATCCAATAACAATAATTGCGCAACAATCAAGTTAGCTACCATATCATCAACAGGAGTGCCTAAAAAGATAATTCTTTCTCTTAATAATCTTGAAAAGATATCAAAAGAACGTTCTCCTCTGCTTGATTGTTCAATTACTACAGGTACAAAACTCATATTCTTCTTTTCCTTTCCTCTTATTTAGAACATTATAACCAAATTATTATACCTTAGATAAATTATTTCTAAAATAAGCAATTTGTATGAAACTTTCTTTATTGGGCTGAAAGTATTATATCATAAATTCACAAATTAAAAAATCCCTGATATATTTTCAGGGATTTTTTAATTTCTATTCTTCTATTTCAAACATATCCTTACCTACTGAACACAATGGACATACCCAATCTGCTGGTAAGTTTTCAAAAGATGTTCCAGGAGTGATGTTATTTTCTGGATCACCTATTTCTGGATCATAAATATAGTGACATACTGTACATACATATTTTTGCATAATTTTGTCTCCTTATTTTCTACAATTTAATTTAACTATAAATTTAGAGATTTCGCAATTGTATTTACAACATTATCCAATTCGGCTAATTGTTCTTCTTTTAGTGTTGATTTAATACATATTGAATCATCCAATATTTCAGAGCCTTTAAGCTTCTCTAGCATTGCTCTTATTTGACCACCGCATGCCGGTGCCCAACTACCATTTTGTATAATTACATATTTTCTATTTTGCAAATTGTGAGAAATTAATGAATGCAAAAAAGTCTCCATAGATTCAAAAATTCCTGCATTATAAGTTGTTGTTGCCAGTATAACATGAGAGTTTTTAAAAGCTTCTGCCAATACAAAAGAAGGATGTGTCATTGATACATCAAACATTTTAATATTTTTTATACCCTTATCCGCAAGCTTTGCAGCAAGAATATTAACAGCATTTTCAGTACCACCATATACAGAAGAGTAAGCAATCATTACTCCTTCTTCTTCTGGTGTATATGATGACCATTTATCATATTTTTCAATAAACAGACCTATATTATCTTTTATTAAAAGACCATGCAAAGGACAAAGTAATTTTATATCCAAAGCTGCTGCTTTTTTAAGTAACATTTGAACTTGCATTCCATATTTCCCAACAATATTAGTATAATATCGTCTAGCTTCATCTAAGCATTCTCGAGTCCAATCTACATCACTATCATATAGATTACCGTTAATTGCACCGAAGGAGCCAAACGCATCCGCCGTGAATAAAACTTTATCCTTTTTATCATAAGTTACCATAACTTCAGGCCAATGAACCATTGGTGCCATAATGAACTGATATTCATGAGTACCTGTAGATAAAGTATCACCTTCTTTTACAATCATTACTTTTGAATCAATATCAAAATTAAAGAATTGTTTTATCATACTAACTGTCTTAGCAGTACATACAATTTTTACATTCTTATGAGTTTTTACTACCTCTTCTAATAAAGCACAGTGATCAGGCTCCATATGCTGAACTACCAAATAATCTAAATCTCGGTCAGCCAATGCATAATTTAGATTCTCATAAAACTGTTCAGCACAAACTTTATCTACTGTATCAAATAATATAGTCTTTTCATCTTTTATTAGATAAGAATTATAAGCCATACCGTCTTTAACAGGATATGCGCTCTCAAATAAATTAATCTTTCTATCTGAACATCCTAAATATATTAAATCTTCATTTATTTTTCTAATATTATACATTTCATACTCCTATACGTAGCCAATATAAGGCAAATTTCTATAATATCCGTCATAATCAAGGCCATATCCTACCAAAAATTTATCATCTACTTCAAAAGCGTAATAATCTGGGTCGATATCGACCTCCCTTTTAATTTTTTTATCTAAAAGAGAGCAAAATTTCAAGGACTTTGTCTTGAAGTTATGTTTTATAAAATCCATCAAAAATTTTGCAGTATGACCTGTATCAATTATATCCTCAATTATTAATACATTTTTATCATTTAAATCAGGAAGAGAAATATCTACAGCATTAACTTTACCTGTAGAGCTAAACCCTGAGCCATAGCTTGAAAGTCTTATAAATTCCATTCTAAGCGGCATTTTTAAATGCTTTGACAGATCTACCATAAACATAACAGAGCCTTTTAAGACACAAATTAAATATAATTCTTGATTTGAATACTCTTTATTAAGTTTTTTGCCTAATTCTTCGACAGCAGATTCAATTTCTTTAACGCCAAATAAAACTTTTAAATCACTCTCATTAATCATACATTACCTCAAACAATTTCTATTACATGAGTAGGTTTATTTTTAACACGCACCTTGTTACTAATTCCGATACCAACTGCCCAAAGAACTTCATTGTCTTTACAAAGTAAAAAGATATCATCCCTATTATGCCTTGAAACACCTTTAGCATTCATATATTTTTTTAATTTCATACTACCAGTCATACCAAATGGTGTTATTACATCCCCATCTTTTCTATGCCTTAAAACCAATGGAAATTGAATCATTGAAAAATCTACATACGCAAAATTGGAAGTAGATTCAGGAAAAACAAATAAATCATTTTCTACATATGGTTTTAAAACCAAAGTTTTATCAGATATTTCATATTCTCCAGATGTTGATACTAAAATCTCTTGTCGAACCTTTTCATCTAAATTATTACATTTCCCTCTAGATGGAATCGGCTCTATAATTTTATCATCAGCATAAAGCCATAATGCAGTTGCTAAAGAATGAGTTGAGCCATTTCGCTGAGTTATATTCTTTTCTATAAAATCGTAAATTTCATTTATTTTTTTATAATCATAGTCCAAATCTAATGATTGCAAATATTCATGCAAAATTCTTTTTTTTACAGGAGTAGAAAGTTTTGCATATTCTTGAGCTAAAATTTTATCTTCTTGAAAAATATTACATCTTATCCCTGACAAATACTCTTCAATTATTTCGTTATCACTAATCGAATTATATGAAAGAGTATTTAAAGCGTCTTTAACACCTTCATTAATTTTTTCAAGCGCTGGAATAACATTTAATCTCAAATAATTTCTTCTATAATTTGTATCAGAATTAGAAGAATCATTATTAGGAGCTAAATTATTTCTATTGCAATAATCTACAATTTCTTTTCTTGTAGTTTTTAAAAGAGGTCGATAAAAGAATCCCCTTTTCTCTGAAATCCCCTTTAGTCCTACAATTCCAGTACCTTTTATTATACGATATAGAACTGTCTCAGCATTATCATCCTTATTATGTGCAGTAAATACAGCATCCGCATCAAAGTTCTCATATACTTCTTCAAAAAAATCATAGCGAGCAATTCTAGCATCATTTTCTGTTTTTTTCAAATTATGCGGTGCATCTTTACAATAAAATTCAACACCTTTACTGCTCGCAAAAATTCTACACACTTCCTGTTCTCTCAAAGACTCCTCACCACGCCAATTATGATTAAAATGAGCCGCTACGCTAGTCATATCATAAAACTTCTCATTATCTCTTATTTTAGTAAGAAGATCCAATAGGCACATAGAATCATACCCGCCAGAAAAGCCAACAATAATCGTTTTATCCTCTAAGCTATAAAACTTTATAAATTCAACGACCCTATCGTAAATATTCTCCATTTTATTTTACTTTCTATTATTTCAAAGAACCTCTAATAGCTTGTATACCATGACGCACTTCTACTGCATCAACTCCAAGTTGATCCAATGCTTTCATTGCTAAGGAATTCGGTTCATTTATAATTGCTAATAATAAATCGACTGCTTCTATTTTCTGTTTATTTGCTTGTTTTGCAAACAACCAAGCTTTTTCTAGAACTTTTTTGGCTCTTGTTGTAAAAACTATTTCTTTATCAAAATATTCATTGCCATAACCGACCAAATTTTCAACTACCAATCTGGCGTCTTTCATCGTTATTTCTAGGTTGTTTAATACTTCAAATGCAACACTAGTTCCTTCTGCTATTATACCTAACAGAAACATCTCAGTACCTACAACATTCCTTCCAATTCGTCTAGCCTCTTCCTTTGCAAGGCGCATAATTGTCAAAGTCTCTGGCATTTGCTTTTCTATTGGCTTAAAAATATCTTCTGCAAGCTTTTCCTTATCAATCCTTAATGAATTAATAACCTCATATGCTAAGCCTTTTTTTGTCTGTAAAATACTCAATACAACATGTTCTGGAGTAATTACAGATGAGCCTAACTCTTTTGCGGTTTGCAATGCAGAATTCATCATTAAAAAGGCATTTGGTGTAAAAATAATCTTTTTATCCTCATATTCAGCCTTTCTTGAACTCTGCTCAGACAATTTGTTTTCAAAATTCTCGGCATTTAAACCATGTTTATTGATAATTTTCACCAAATCAGAATCAACATTTTCTAAAATAGAAGCCATTATTTGTTCAGTACCAAGAATTTCATAACCTGCTGCTGACAGCTTTGATACAGCATTTTCTAATACACCGGCAAGAGCCTCACCTTCATATACAGACTCAAAACTACTCTTATTAGAATCGTCCTCTTCTAATTCTGGGTGCTCTAAACGTCTAATTTTTCTTTGTACTAATTTATTCAAAATATCTCTTGCATTATAAAAATCAAAATTATAATTTGAAAGTATTGAATGAATATTAGAATTTTTATCTGTTATTACTGATAAAAATAAATGCTCAAAAAGAATATTGGTATTTCCTGATTTATTCGCTAAATCTAGGGTATGTTTCAATATATCTTTAAATAAATAACTAAAAGGGATATTTTCAATATTCTTTGAAGTTTTTATTACATATTTTTCAACGATTTTTTGCAAGTTATCATAATCGATACCATACATTCTAAAAAGTTTTAAAGAAACTCCTTTCGCTTCATGTACTAAAGCCAAAAGCAAATGTTCTGGAGTTACTTCTGAACACTTCATTTGTTTCGCGAGATTTTGAGACTCACTAACTACATTTATAGCCCTTTCAGTAAATCTTTCAAACAAATTATTCTTCCTCTTCTTCTAATGATTCAATATATTCACATACACGCTGAAATTGATTTTCATCATCTATATTCTTAAAATACCCGTCATCGCCTTCTTCAACATATTCCATGACAATTACTTCTTTCTCATCGGAATCATCATCTTCTGCTAATGGAAGTAATAAAGCATAAGTCTTATCTTCGAAATCTATAACATCATAAATCTCGCATTTTTCAATTCCACCATCTTCACCAATAATTTCTACATAATTGTTTTCTAATTCTTCACTCATAACTTTATTTCCCTAAATACTGTTCTAATATTATACAAGCACTTTCAACATCTACAAGCCCTTTATTTTTTCTAAAATCAATTTTTCTTGCTTTTAGACGATTTTCAGCTTCTTCTGATGTTAGTCTTTCATCTTCTAATATTATATCAAAACCAAGCAATTTTTGTGAAAAACTGATACAATCTTGAGCTTGACCTCCTACTGAATCATCCATATTATATGGAACACCTACAACAATTTTTTCTACTCTATTCTCTTTTGCTATTTGTGTTATCTTGGCAATTGCATCATTTTCCGGAGACCTTGATATAAAGCTATGCGGAATAGCAATCACTTGTAAATAATCACTTAGCGCAATTCCAATACGCTTCGTCCCAACATCTAATGCCATAACTTTATGCATTATCTACCCACCTAGCTTCTATACCTGAAATTATCATATCTAATTGCAATAATTTAAAATCATCATTTTGCGGCTGTAATTTTTTCTCAAATATATTAGAAGCTTTTCTTTGATTTTTAATAATATAACGTTTTCCTACATAGTATTCATAAATACTTTTTCTTAAAATATTTGTTAAAAAAGAATAATTAGACCCTAGAGAATACAATATTCTTGCAAGTTCCTTATCTCCTTTTAAAAGCCTTAAATAAGCTGCCAGATTAAAAGTAACAAGTTTATAAGCAAGTTCCTTAGCTGTATAGACGCTGTCAAAATTATCAGCTATAAATTTATCTAAATCTATGTCGAAATTATTAGAGCGATATTCATTAGAGAGTTTATCTATAAAAATTTTAAATTCTTCTGATGTTATCTCGTCAAAAAACCAATTTTGTACATAATCATTCAAACATAGTTTATCTATATCCTTTTGATTTAATTCTTTTTTATCTAAATTTATTTCTGGCTTTTCTTCATTAATATCTAATAATATACTCTGCCAACAAATATATTCATAAGGAATTGGCTCATTATTAATATGAGAATTTTCTTCTGATTGAACTAACAAATATTTTGCTATTTCTGGTTTAATCTCATATTTCTCATTATAATTATAGAATTTATCAACTATCTTGAAAAAATCCCTTTCATTCATTGAATTAAAACCAAATGAATCTAGTACACCATAGCGAGGATTTATAACTATCGCTAAGAATTGCAAAGTCTTATTTTCTCTTATTCTTGAAAAAATAATTGCCATATTTCCATGACCATCTGGGAATGAAATATATGTCTTATAAGGTTTAGACTCTTTTAGAATCTCTCTATAAAATTCCTCTGTATTATCAACTCTAATCCCAGCCATCTTTAGTTCTGATAGAGCTTTATTAATCCTTGGAATCAATGTTTCTGACGCATATTTCTTTGCATTATCTAATGCATGATAAGCTAACTGAGATTTTGAGCGTCCTAGTATCTCTAATGCAACATTTCCGACTTCTGTATCAATATAATATAAGAAAACAGGAATTAAGATATTTGCAAGAGCATCATGTGAATAATCTTCTTCTAGAGATTTTATTAGAACAATTTTATCATTATCACTAATTGCATTTAAAAAGTCCATAAAATCGATTTGAGCTTCTGGATTCATTATAGCAGTTTCTAAAAGTTCTTTTGTTTCTTTATTAATTAGCTCATTAAACTGTTCAAAATAACCGCTTATAACTTCGTAATCGATTTTATTTCCCAAATCCTTAAGCATATTAAAAGCAATCATCTTAATATGATCATTATATTCAGGAGCTTTAATAACATTCCATAATTCATCATTCAAAACATCTTTATCAATTAATTCTGTTAACAACCAACATATTAAAAGAGCTCTTTGTTCATTTGCATTAACTAACTCTTTTATTAAAACCTCTAAGACTGTTTTTTTATCTTCTATTAGTTTCAAGTCTGTTATTAAGCTAGAATTTGGCTGTGCAGATGTTGAAAGAGCTGCTAATGTAGCCAATATTTCCGCTTTTATCTGAATTTTATTCATAAGCTCCACCTCAAGAAAATCTCTTCTTATTTATACATAATATATTAAATATCCGAGTTGTGCAATATTACTATGAAAGCGCCTCTAAAGCAGCAATTTTCATCAATTTAACATCAGGAGACATGCCTGTCCAAATTTCTATAGCTCTTTGTGCCTGATATACTAACATATCAAGACCTCCAATAGTCATAAACCCACGCTTTTGAGCTTCTTGAATAAGAATTGTCTTGACTGGATTATAAACAATATCATAGACAATAGTATCAGGATTTAATTTATCCAAATCTTCTTTTTCTAAAGGCATTTGATCAGCCATAAAACCCTTCATTCCTATCGGAGTAGAATTTACTACAATAGATGTATTTTCTAGACTTCTTATATTTTGAATTTGATAAACATTAAAGTTAATTTGAGGGAATTTCGCTCTCACATAATCCAAGGTTTGCTTAGAATTAAGGATATTCCTTGAATAAAAGTCAATTTCGCTAACCCCTAACTCTGCCAAGCCTACAACCGCGGCCCTTGCTGCTCCACCAGTACCTAAAATACTAGCATTCTTACCCTTTAAATTAATATCAGAAGGAATCGCAGTTTTAAAACCATAAATATCAGTATTATATCCATAAAAAGATTTATCATCTAATATTTTTACAGTATTAACACAGCCTGCAATATTTGCATAATCATCAATATCATCTAAAAAGAGAGACATCGGAACTTTTAGAGGGATTGTAACATTAAATCCGCTATAGCCATTGGTTTTTAAATACTTTATCCTACTTACCAAATCTTCAGGAGGAGTTTCCAATACTTCATATGAACCTTCTAGACCTATACTTTTAAGTCCTTCTTTTTGTATTACAGCTGAAATAGAATGTCCTAAAGGATAACCTATAATACCTAATTTTAGCATTTTTACCTCTCTTTTTAATTTGTTATTTTAATTATTATAATGCTTTTATTCTATTTTGAACAGAAAAAACTTGCAATTTTTAAAAAAAATTTATATAATAAACAAGCAAAATTGAATATGACTGGTTTTTAGGAGGTTTAATGAGAATAGATACTAACAATAACAGTACTTTCCGTGGGATAAAACTTTCTTCTAATAATTATGAAAAAGTGAAGGATATGGCTAATCAACTTAACAAAACCGGATTCAAGAGTTTAGGATATAAAAAAATTTTTTGTAATAATACAATAAATGATAAGATTAATAAATTTAAAAACATTAGAGATAAAGCAAAACTTTTTGGCAAACAATTCGGAGCAATATTCCTTCCTTGGAGCAATGAAGCATATATAATAAGCTCTCCTGAATATGAACAGTTAATGTTTCCTGTAATAAAACAATACGATAAAGGTGCAATACTTAATCTAAGCATTTAATTTATATCAATCACACTAACTCCATCGCCACCTTCGGTATCTTCTCCAGGACGATATTTTGCTACATAAGGAGATGTTGATATAAAATCTCGAACCGCTAATTTTAAGGCGCCTGTACCATGCCCGTGAATTATATACACAGGGGATAGATTTGCAAGACTAGCTTTATCTAAATAAGCCTCTAATTTATCCAAGGCATCTTCAACTCTTTCCCCTCTTAAATCCAAAGTATTTGAAACATCATGGCGCTTTAAAGAGAAGGAAGAATCTTTCTTTAATGCTGCTAAAGGTAAGTTGGTTTTCTTTGCTAATTGAGAATTATATACAGCAAGCTTATTCTTCTTAACTTTAGTCTTTATTAGTCCCATTTGAATATATAAATTATCATTCTTGTCCGGTAGGGATAAGACAACAACCTGTTGATTCAAATCCTTTATCATAACTTTATCATTCACTTGTACTTTTGACCAATCGAGCTCTATATACTGTTCTGCATCTTCTATTTCATGCATTTCTGCTCTAAAACCTTGCTCTAGCTGAGCTAATCTTTCATAAGATCTTCTGGCAATCTTTTCAGATTTCTCTTTTCTAAGCTCTGTTAAAATTTCTTTTATCTGATCTTTTGCATCCTCTAGTTGTCCTTCAAATCTATCTTTTATAATTTTCAAAGATTTCTTCTTTTCTTTTTTATGCAACGACAGCTCTTGTTCATATTTTTTCTTCAATTCATCGGCTTCTGCTGATAAAGTCTCAGCTTCTTTTAAATTAGAATCTAAACGTTGTTGAGTGTCTTGCAATCGTTCTACAACAATACTAGAGGTATCTCTTTGTGTAATCATAAGTTCTTTAGCTTGCCATACTAAATTTTCAGGCAACCCTAAGTTAGAAGCAATAGAAATTGCATTACTAAGTCCAGGGATACCAATTATTAATTTATAAGTCGGTGATAATGATTCTGTATCAAACTCTACCGAAGCATTTTTAAAATATGGATCTGTATATTCTAAAGTCTTTAGCTCTCCATAGTGAGTCGTTATAATTGACAACGCCTGTCTTTTTGCAAACTCTTTTAAAATTGTTTCAGCTAAAACTGCACCCTCCTGAGGATCTGTACCTGCACACATTTCATCTATTAATATAAAAGTTTCAGAATCAGTATTTTCTAAAATATCTATTATATTTTTCATATGAGATGAAAACGTTGAAAGGCTTTGTAAAATACTTTGTTCATCACCAATATCTGCAAGCACTTTTTCGAATGGATAAATATGAGCTTCAGCACAAGGAAGAAACATCCCAGATTTTGCCATAAGAATAAATAAACCAACCGTCTTTAATGTAACAGTTTTACCACCTGTATTTGAACCAGTTATTATTATTGATTTATAACCTTCTCCTATTTCAAAATCGTTTTCTACTATTTTTTCTACACGACCTATTAAAAGAGGATGTCTCATTAAATCAATTTTTACATATTTTTGAGTTGCCAAATTAGGTTCTATAGCCTGTGTTTTTACAGCATACCTCGCTTTTGCGAAATGGAAATCTATTTGAGCTAATAATTCTTCTGTTTTTAGTAAAGAATCAAATTCTTTTCTTACTTCATTACTCAACATAGTTAAAATTCTAATAATTTCTGCATAAATTTTAGACTTTACTTCTCTAATTTTATTATTTATAGGCACAATTTGAGCAGGTTCTATATAAAAAGTCTTATTTGTTGCAGAGACATCGTGAACAATTCCACCTACTTTACTCTTTGAAGAAGCTTTTACCTGAAAAACAATCCTATCATCACGCAGTGTATAAATATTATCTTGCAAATGTTTTTGAAATTCAGCGGAATTCATTAACTCTTGAACTTTTTTCTTCAAATTAGATTCTGTATCTTTAAGGGATGAATATAACCCGCTGAGTTCAGGATTAACATTCTGCTTAACTGTCATATTATCATCAAAAGTATCTAGAATTTTATCCTCAAAATCTTTATTTGAATACAAATCATTTGCTAGAACTTGCATTTTTGCATCAAAAGGAAGATTTTCCTTCAAGAAATTTCTTACTAGTCTTGACGTCCTCATAGATTTAGCTATTAAAACTAACTCTTCCTCAGAAAAATACTCATTTCGTTCTCGTAATTTCTTAAAATTCTCTATCTTTTCAATCGGAATGTCTCTAGCAAGATCCAAAACATCTTTTGCTTCGCTTGTTAAAGTTATTTGAGCTTGAATATCCTCCGTTTTTACAAAAGGAGTCAAATCAAGACATAACTTTCTGGACTGTTCAGTTTTTGCATATTTTGCTAGTTCAGCCAGCACTTTATCATATTCTAGGGATTTTTGTGATTTTTGGACAATACTCATAACTTGAGTAAATTATAAAAAGAACAAAAAGCTAACGCAAGCATTCATTTTTTATAAATAAAATATGCAAAAATAATATTTGTATTAAAATTAAAGTATAAGTGGAGGTAAGAAAGTATGACAAAAGTACTTACAATCGGCAGCGCTACTATGGATGTTTTTGTAGAATGCGATGATGCAAATATAGTTTCAGTTTGTTCTAAACATAAGAATTCTGACTTTATGAGTTATCCTTATGGAGCAAAAATAGATATTACAACATTTTCATCTAATGTAGGTGGAGGCGGTGTAAATACTGCTAGCAACTTTGCAAATCTTGGGTTTGAGACCTCTGCAATTTTTAAAATTGGTAAAGATATCTATTCTGAAGGGATTTTAGATTATTTTAAAAGTAAAAATGTTAATTTGAATAATATTATTCAAAAAGAAGAAACTTCTACAGGCTTTTCGATAATTCTAGTAAGTTTCCAAGGTGATAGGACAGTACTAGCACATAGAGGTGCTAATGCTGAAATTAGAGAAGATGAAATAAATTATGAAGCAATAAAAGATGCAGATTTTCTTTATGTTGCACCTTTAAATGGAGAATCTAATAAAGTTCTAGAACCAATAGTCGACTATGCTCATAAACATAATACAAGAATTTGCTTTAATGCAGGAACAACTAGTATAAAACGAGGATTTGAACATATAAAAACTATTTTAAAATCAGCTCACATAGTAGTTATGAATAAAGAAGAAGCAACTATGACTACTGGAATTCAAGTGAGACCTGATACAAAAACTGAAAAATTCTCTCATGAACTGATTCATAGAGATATCAAAAAAATGCTTACAACATTAAAAGTTATGGATTACCAAGTGATTGTAATAACAGATGGTGGAAAAGGAGCTTATGCTTATGATGGACAAAAATTCTATTTCTGTCCAGTATTCCAATCTCCGGTTGTATCAACTCTTGGTGCTGGAGACGCTTTTGCATCAACTTTTTGTGCAGCACTTGAAAGAACAAAATTAAATGTTGGACTATCTTTAATGTACGCATCTGTTAATTCTTCTTGTGTCGTATCAGAATTTGGTGCAACAGAAGGCTTAGCAAATTTTGAGACAATAGAAGCTAAACTTAAAGCAAATCCTGAATATACCTATTTAGAAGGCTAGGAGATAGGATTTGTTTAGCCAATTATCTCCTAATATGCTAAAAACATATGAATTATGTCCTAGAAAGTTCTATTTCAAGTACATAAAGAATATTTCAATGCCAGTAAATGATGAAATTTTTGAATTCGGTAAAAATATTCATGCACTTGCTTCTTACTACCTTAGAGGCGAAAATATTGATAAAATGGAATTAGCTCTTTCTGAAAAGGAAAAGATTGTTTGGAATTATTTAAAATCATTAGAGTATTTAGCATATGAAGTTATTGCAACAGAATACAATTTATCTGTAAAAGTTGGAAAAAGCTTCTT
This sequence comes from Candidatus Gastranaerophilales bacterium, assembly GCA_944325535.1. GTDB lineage: Bacteria > Cyanobacteriota > Vampirovibrionia > Gastranaerophilales > Gastranaerophilaceae > CAG-196. Next base: position 9,727 of record CALVAL010000009.1, on the reverse strand, counting down.
TGGTGGAAGACTGGATGCTTTGGTAAAAAAAGATAACAGATATTACATACTCGATTATAAGACTGGCTCAATCCCTAAAAATGCAAAATTTGATTACCAAACAATAATTTATACACTTGCTGTAAAAGAATTTTTTAGAACAAGCGAAATAAGTTTTGTTTATCTAGACTTGAAAAATAAATCAGAAATTAAAATTGATTTTTCAAAAGAACTAGAAAATGAATATTCAAGTAAGCTTATCCAAATTGAAAATAAAATAAATCTAGAAGAGGATTTTGCTAAAAAAGATAAGTGTAGTTGTGAATACTCTTTAATTTGTTATTAGGTGGTATAATTTTTTTATGAAGGATTATTTAATTGATACACATGCACATATTGATATGTCAGAAGAGCCTATTGATGATGTTCTTGCACAAATGAATGAATTTGGAGTAAAAAAAGCTATAATTCCATCTGTAGAAATTGCTACTATGGAAAAAGTTCTTTCTCTTGGCCAAAAATATGACAACTTATATTCAATGCTTGGAATTTTTCCAACAGAAGCTAAGACATATTCTTTAGAAGTAGAAAATTTTATAGAAACTAATATTGAAAAAATAGTTGCAATTGGCGAAATCGGACTTGATTATTATTGGGATAAATCTTTTAAAGATTTACAAAAAGAAGTTTTTATTAAACAAATAAAAATTGCAAATAAATTTAAATTACCAATTGTGGTTCACGATAGAGAAGCTCATAAAGATACTTATGATATCTTAAAAGAACATAATAAATCTTCAGAAGTACTTTTTCATTGTTTTTCTGGTAGTTTAGAATTTATGAAAGAATGCGTAAAACAAGGCTGGTATATTGCAATAGGTGGAGTCGTTACGTTTAAAAATGCTAAAAATATAAAGGAAGTTGCAAAAGAAGTCCCTTTAGATAAACTAGTATTAGAAACAGATTCCCCATACCTTACACCGGTACCATTCCGAGGAAAAACCAATAAGCCTGCCTATGTCAGATATATTGCAGAAGAGATTTCAAAAATTAGAGAAATTCCTTTAGAAGAAATTATTGATATTACAACATCTAATGCAGAAAGGTTATTTAAAATTTGAAAAAAGAAAGATTAGATAAACATTTAGTTGATTTAGGGTATTTTGAAAATAAAAGTAAGGCTTCAGCTGCTATCTTAGCAGGTAATGTAATGATTGGAACTGATGTTATAACAAAAGCTGGGTTTCAAATAGATCCGGCTAAGGAATACGAATTCAAAGTAAAATCAATGCCTTTTGTTTCAAGAGGAGGATTTAAATTAAAAAAAGCTCTTGAGAGTTTTGATGTAAAAGTAGAAGATAGAATTTGCTTTGATGCAGGAGCATCTACTGGCGGATTTACAGATTGTCTTTTACAAAATGGAGCAAAATTTGTATATGCTGTAGATGTTGGCTATGGCCAGCTTGATTGGAAAATTAGAAGCTCTGAAAAAGTTAAGACTATTGAAAAAACTAATCTAAAAATTTGTAAATTTGAAGATATTTATTCCGAAAATGAGCCAGTAGCTGAACTATTAGTATCGGATTTATCATTTATATCACTAGAAAAAGTATTACCGAATTTAAAAAACCTATTAAATCCTAGCTTCCATGAAATGGTATGTCTTATAAAGCCACAATTTGAAGCAGGGAAAGATTTAGTTGAAAAAGGTGGAGTTGTAAAAGATAAAAAAACTCATATTTGCGTAATAGAAAATGTTCTAAATTGTATAAAAGAACTCGAGTACTCTATTAAAGGGCTAACTTATTCATCTATTAAAGGACCTGCAGGAAACATCGAATATTTAGTATGGCTCTCTACAGATAGTTCAGGAATAAATCCTGATATCAACCAAATTGTAGAGGATGCTCATACAAATCTTAATTAAATAAGTCATATATTCTTTGGCGAATATCTTTTTCTGATAATTCTTCAGTCACTTTATTCAAATCAAGGGTCATTTGGAAATATTCTGCTGCAAGAGGTTTATCTCCAATTGCTTGATAAGCTCTTCCTAAATTAAAATAAGCCAATGTATAATTAGGATTGATGTTTATAGCTTTTTTAAAGTAATCAACAGACTCTTTTGGATCTCCCATTCCATCTAAATAAACAACTCCTAAATTATTTTGAGCGATTTCAAAATCAGGATTCAATTCTATAGATTTATGGAATGCAACAATTGATTCTTCTAGATAATCTTTTTCCCATAATGCAAGGCCAGTTTTTGCATATGAAAGATAATTTTCAGGATCAATTGATATTGCATCGCAATAAATCTTTATCGCTCTATCTAAGTCACCTTGAGCCATAAATAAATCACCTAATGATAATTGAATATCAACATTATTAGGATCAAGAACGATACCTGCATTAAAAGTAGCTTCTGCTGCTTCATAGTTTCCTTTTACTTCCGCATAAATTGCGCCAAGGGCATGACAAACTATTGAAGTCCATTCTGCATCAGGATTTAATTTTATTGCTAATTGATAATATTCAATAGCATCATCATATAATTCTGCTTTTATATAAGCATAAGCTAGTGAATTGTTATAGTATGGATTTTCAGGGCATAATTCCTGAGCTAATTTAAATGCAGTTACAGCATGAATTTTATCAGATTTATTTAAATATAAATGTCCTAGCTCATAATAAATTTTGTCTAAATCGATTCCAAATTCTAATAAAGTATTATAGTAATCAATTGTTTCATCAATTTTTTCAGGAAAATAAGTTTGATTAATAGTCGCTAGTTTAATTAAGACTTCTCTATTTTGCGGATTCAATTCATAAGCCTTTTGATAGCATTCAAGACTTGCTTCTACATCATTACATTCTAAAGATAAATCGCCCATTTTTTGATAAAATAAATTTCCTTGAGAAGTTTTTTCAAGACCTTTAGAATAAGCATCAAAAGCTGATGGAAATAATTTCATCTTCTCAAAAGCTTCACCTAGTGCTTTATATGATAAAACTGAAAAATCATTTGCTAAGAACTTACAAAACATTTTTATAGAAGGGCTATCCCACATAATCATCATGCTCCCTGATAAGAAATAATATAAAAACTTCATAACATTCTTTATTGAAGAATGTTCATTTTTGAGTTTGAAAAACAAAACTTTTGAAAGAAAAAGTCTTGCACGCGCAGATTTTAATTTGGAATTTGATATAGCAATAGAAAATTCTTTTTCTGCTGCATCAAAATCACCATTTAAGCATTGAAAATAGCCAGAATAAATATGAGCATTAACGTTATTTGGTTCTAAACTAATAGCAGTTTTGCATTGTTCAATAGCACCTTCTACAGAAATTTGTCCCTTTGCAAACAATAGACTAGCAAGTCTATAATAGGCATCAGGAATAGATGGGTTCACTTTTATTACATCTATATAACCTTCTATAGCCTTCTCTAAGTCTTCATCCTGTTGCTTAATCAAATATCTTTCATGATACGATCTTGCATCTTCCAACAAAGCATCTGCATTATCTATTAACGCCATTAATGGGGTATCTGTCATATTTTCTCCAAACCAATATTCTGTCTATAGTAAGTTGTTCGACAAAAACTTTTTTTTCTTTAATGCAAATTTAATTAAATCATCCAAATGGGGTAAATATTTTTTAACAATATAAATTCATATAAAAAAGAGCTCTAATTTTAACCATTTAGAGCTCTTTCTTATATTTTATGATTTTTAATTATTTATACAATGGTGCTAATTTTTTCTCTTGTTGAGGGATAACACCATCTTCTATTGATTGATATACTCTATAATCAATTTCTGGAAAACAATTATCAATACTTTCGATTTCACTTAATTTAGCTTCATCTATTGAATTAGCCTCAATCATATCAGCTATTAAGCTAAATCTATCAACATGCTCATTAAATCTATCCGTTGCATAATCCTTAGCTTGCCATGTTGTAATCAAGAACGGCCAATCAGAACTTTGTAGCAATAAATTTTCTCTAGCAAGTTGATTTAATGCTCTATGCAACAGCTTATCTTCTGGTATTTCAGAATGAGCATCAACAATTGCATTAATACGTTTTTCACAAGAATGAATTATTGGCCACATCCATTCAGTCAGATGATTCATCCATACATAGAAATGACCACCTTGTCCCCAAGAAGATTCAGGAATTTGAATAGCTTCTTTTGGAGGATACTTAGTCACATATTCACCAGCAGTCAATCTTTCAACTTCTGGCAAATAGTCATTGAATTTCTTAATAACTTGTTTAATAAATTCAACACCTTCAAACCACCAGTGACCAAATAGTTCAGTATCAAATGATACCATAACAAGCCCTTCTTTATTTTTTGCTAGCTTGTAATCATTTAATAAATGATAAATTAAAGTTGTATAGTGGTCAGAATTCTCATTTACTTTATTCATAGCAAGTACTGGATCATATAACATTTTATCGCCTAAATCTGTTGTAGGTGATGTAATTCTCCAATAGTGCATGCCTGACTTATCGTCTTTCTTATGGAACTCTCTAAAACAACCATCCCCAGGATATCCATCAGCAGCTGACCATACTTGATAACCTGCTCTATCATTTCTACCCATAACTGCTACTTGAGCATCTGGTAACCAATAAGCAGAATATGTATCATATCCAGTTGCAGGTCTTTCTGGAAGAGGAATATATTCAATATTTCCATACATACCAATTACACGACGATTTCCAATAGAATTTCCGCCTTCTATAACGTGTGATTCAGTAAAGAAATAATGAATATCATTATTTTGAAGAGTTACTTCTATAGCAGGTCTCCAATGTTTTTTACCATCTTTTCCTACATATTCATATCCTTGACGGTATGCACATTCAGGCAGCCATGCGCCCATTGCTTTTTTACCAAATAAACGCTTTGTTGTATCTTGACCTACTTTAAATTGAGCATTTAAGTTACTATCAGTAGCTAATAATGGAGAAAAACCATGAGTTGCTCCTGATGTAGTAATTTCAATACAACCTAAGTCTTGATATTTCTTAAAATATTTAATCAGATTTTTTTCGTATTTATTTACAAAATCATCTCTTAATTTATTCCATAAATCAAAATAATATTTAGCCAAGTATTTCAAATGTTGAGAATGAGCGACTTTAGGATCAGGGTATCTTTCCAAATCCTTCGATACTGAAGCTATTCTTGAATCAATATATTCGACAAAACCATTTTGTAAATGTTCATCATTAAGCTGTTCTGCTAGAATTGGTGTAATACCTACAGTTAATTTTGCCTTAATACCTTCTTCATATAATTCAGATATAGCATTCAATAGAGGTACATAAGTTTCTGCCATACATTCGTAAAGATTCTCTTCTCCGAATGGCCACATACCCGCTTTTCTATAATAAGGCAGGTGGCTATGCAACATAAATACGAATTGTCCTACTGACATATTTGCCTCCATTCATCTCTCTTGTTTGAATATATATTTTTACATTATTATTTATAACATAATTTTATCAAAAAGGTAACTCTTAAGTATTAATACACTGGAATAATGTTACAAATGTTTACGATATCTTAGCCCTAAAACTCGCTCTCTGCCTAATATATAAGGCTTATATAATCATTTTATCCAATTGAAAAAATGTAATTATTACACTTTGAGCATGTTGCACAAAAATCTGTTTCTGCAGTAATTGACTTAGAAAAATCTTTAAAAGAGCTACCTACTCGACCACGATAATCATTTGCCAGAAAAGGACAAGCATAGACTCCATTTTGACATAATATTCTACCACGCATACAATCCGTTTTTACAGCTGGTTTAGAAAAATTTTCTTCACTAAAACTAGGATGAGATGGTGTTATTTGAATATCTGTGTTTGTAATATTTTGTTCTTGAAATATGAATGAGAATTTATTTATCAATTCTTTATTATCTAAGCTATAAGAATTTTGGATATTTAAAACAGATGTAAAATTATAATTACATAAAGTCTTTAGAGCATAAATAGTTTGTCTAAAATTACCTCGATATTTAGATTTATCATTTTCTATCTCATTATAGTGTGTCAAAGATAATTTAAAAAATATTTGGTTTGAACCTTCATCTTCTACTTTTTTTAAAAAACGGATTTTCTTTTCATTTAAAAAACTTCCGTTTGTACAGATACAAACATTGCATCTTTTTAAACATAATCTCAATATCGAGTTAAAATCAGGATGAGTCATTGGCTCAGCACCTGTTAGATAAATACAATAAATATTTTCAAATTTTGTATCTAAAAGAGCTTCCTTTATTTTATCAACAGAGATAAAATCCTTTATATTTTTACTAAGCGGAAATTTTATGTAACAAACACTACATCTTTGATTACAATTTTGAGCAGTCATTTCAATAAAAAGATTATTCAATTCATCTAACTGATAGACAGGGGCAGTAAATATACTATTTTTCATGAATCCTCCTTAATAATTCGACATTCATATATTATTTCAATCAAATTATAAAAAGAATTATCGCATTGGGGATATTAAACATATCCTATTGACTAATAAAAAATTTCTCCGTGAAAATCTGTCCCACCAGTTTGAATTAATTCCGGATACTTATCAGCAATTTTTTTTACATCTTTAGATGAATGAAATTTTACAATTTTTCTAAATCTTGGATAGGGATAATACACTTCTATCCCATCTAGACCATCTTTTATTAAACTTTTTACCATGCGTTCTAAATTTATTGCCCAATAACAGGCAGGATGTGCTAAAACTGCAATACCACCGGCAGCATGAATTGCTTTAATTAATTTAGGAACATTTCTTTTTGAAAATAGTCTTATAAAATCGCCTTCAGTTTCAGCTTTTGTCTTTGCCATAAATTTATTTAATTCTTCATTATTTACATCAAATCCATATGCCAATAAATGAATAAATACATATCCATACCAACAATCAAATTCTACACCAGGGATAAGAATTTCATCTTTATATATTTTATGACCATCAATAGTATTATGATCTGTAATAGAAATTAATTTATATCCACGATTTTTTGCAGATTCTATTATATCTTTAAAATCAGCTTTTCCATCTGAATAAGTAGAATGTATATGTAAATTAAACTTTCCTGAAAGATAATCTTCTTCTTTTAAATTTTTCATAACAATATCTTTATACTACAATTAGGAATAAAAAAGAAGCGGAGAAAATTTATGGCAAAAAAGACACAGACTCCTTTGGGAATTTTTATAGAATCTATAGGGCTATACTTTTCCAATTTCGATAAGTTCATAAAGTATATGACTTTTCCTGTGCTAGGACAAATTTTAGGCTTGATCTTAATTTTTACTATTTCATATTTCTATACACAAAACATTAGTGCACTAATAGATAGATTCCACATTTTTAACGATTTTTTAATTTTAATTTTATTTTCTATAATCATAACCCTTCCTGGACTCATGATTTTTATGAAAGCTTTTTGGGAATATTTAATTGCCTATGGAGCAATTAATTCCATGTATGAGAATATGTCAAAATCTGGAAAGGTATATGATTTTGATGCACATACAGAGCTAATAAAAAGAAGATCATTTGCTTTTATTGGTATCTGGGTTTTTGTAGGCATTTTTTCAATAATTGCAGCTTGCCCTTTATTTTGGGTTATTTGTGGAATTTTAGCAGTATATTTTGTTTTAGTATTCCAAGTATTCACATTTGAGCCGGAATTAAATCCTGTAGAATGCTTTAAAAGAAGTATTGGATTAGTAAAAGGAAAATTTCTTTCAACTTTTTTATTAATTTGTTTCACAGGAATCTTTACATATTTATTTATCCCTCAAATTATTATTAAACTATTTGACATAAGCGGTATAAGTTCATTTTTATCTAAACTTATAGTTCCATTACTTAGTCAAATTCAAGATATAAACTTAACGCAATTCGGGCTTGGTATTATTTCAAAAACAGAAATATCAATCATAATAATCCAATCATTAATAGCACAAATTTTAATTCAATACTCACTACCAATGCGTTCTATTCTTTGGTCATTATGGTATAAAGAATTATCAAAAAATTCAGTAATTTCTCGAGAAAATAAATCACCTAAAAAGAAACGACCTAGTGAAAAATTAATGGAAGAAAGTTATAAAAAATATGGCAAAAAAAGAATCGATAGAAATATTCTAAGACGTGCTATGGAAAAAGATGAGGACTAATATTTTCTTTCATATACAGTAAAGATAAAGTTTTCTCCTATTAGAGTTTTCTTTACATAGTTTTCTAAAATATAACTCATAATTTCACCCGCATAATCTTGTCCAAAATATGAGTAGTAATAGTTTGATGTATTGTAATTGTTTATTATTATATACTTAGGTTTATATTTATCAATTCTTTTAATTATCATATCTTCACCAAATGTTTCAACATATAGTGGAATTAAAGAATAAAATTTATTATCAGATTTTCTTTCCGACATATAATTAGCTATTAAGCATTCTGGATATATTAATACTTGTTCGTCATTCTGTGTATTTTTATCGATATAGCTAATTAATTGTTTAATAGAATTTCCATAATTAGAATCTGTATAAAAAATCCCCTTTTGAGTTTGTATTTTTACATTTTTTAAAACTAAAGTATTAATATTTTTTATACCCAAAGAAAAAGCTATCGAAAGAATTACTACAAATAAAGCTTTCTTAAAAGAATCAGGTATAAGTATATATAGAGAAAGCAACCCAAAAGGAATAAAAAATACTCCATAAGATTGCATTATGAACGCAAAAAATATTTTTACAGAAATTAATAGAGATGCTATTACAAAAAAGATTTCCTCTGATGTCAAATTTTTATATTTCTTTAATGCATAAATTAATATAAACGGGAATATAAATATTAATATTTCAGGTGAAGCAATATAATAGAAATAAATTATTGTACAAATAACTGTAAAAATAGAATAAAACCTACATAGAAAAAACATAGGTATTAGAATTTTTATAAAATTCATAAAATATATTGGAATAAGCTCCAAGCGAAATGTCAAACCTAATATGGAATAAAACCAATAAATAGTCTTTGTAGTTGCCATTGTTAGCATTATCTGAAAAGACGCTATTATATTTTCTATACCAACTTTTTGCAGCAAAAGAGGCAACAGGATAATTAATACAGTAAAAAATGAATATATAAGATTTTTTAAAAGATTTTTTTTAGGACAAGCATATACTAATAGCGGCAATAACATTATAAACTCATATTTTGAACACACTGCTAAACTATAAAAAATAAAGGCTAGGGCAGATTTATCTTTAAAACAAAAATATAAACACAGAAGTATAAAAAATAGGCCATATAATATTCCATATGAATAAGGAAAAAAATAGTTAAATACATTTGGAGACAAAATAGCTCCTGAAATAATAAAAAGAATAATACTAAAAGAATATTTTTTTTCCAAAAATAAATTTGAAATAATATATGTTAAATTCAAAATCCCTAAAGATAGCATTAATCCAACTGCATATAAAACTTTTAAATTCGAACCAAATATTTTAAACAATAATCCATTAAACAAATATGCAAAAGGTGCATAAATAGAGAATATATTTTTATATAAGACTTTTCCGCTTGATATTTGTTCTGGAATGTATGCTTCCCTAAAAGAGTCTACTATTGCATCTCCAAAATGACCATATCCAATAATAAATATTAATATTGCTAATAAA
>CALVAL010000008.1 GCA_944325535.1 Candidatus Gastranaerophilales bacterium | reverse complement strand
TATTCACAAGAGGTTTTGTGATATTTGCCATTCTTTTTATTAAGTACTACTAAATCAAGCTTATTTGCTTTTTTTGCATTCGATATTACCTTATCTAAATTTTCATAAGCTCTTAGCTCGTCTGCAATATTTGACTTATCGAAAACTGTAGCAAGCCCTGATTTTAATAGTTCTCGTTCATAATTTTTACATTTACCCAGTCTGTTACAGTCATAATAAATAGACATCAAATGTCGATTATTCTTATCAAATTGTCTCTCGGCTGTATATTCTGCTCTTACTGATTTATTCAACAATTCTTTTTTTGCAAATTCTTTTCCTAAATATCCGAGTCCCAAAGCTTCTTTTTGAGTCAGCTCATAATTTTTCATTTGGTAATCCAAAAATACGCTAGGCTTAGTCTCAAATGTGTCAACTCCATTTATTCTGACTTTCTCATCTTGTTCAGCTATACCATTATCATTAAAATCAACATAGACCGTATCGCCATCAATAACTTTTATTACTTTATGTATTTCAGGTTTAGCATTTATAATATTGCAAGAAAAACAAATCAAAAACAGTAATATATTAAATCTTTTCATAGAAGGTATTATACAATAAATCATTAAAAAAAAATTAATTTTTGCATGTTTTTTTAGATTATAAATAATAATATAATTGATGTTATGCACATCTCCTGTGAAGTTAAGATTTTATTCGCTATAGCAGGGAGTAGCAATATATTGGACATTTATCCCCCAAAAATTTTGCGAAGTAGTAGCATAGCTGTGTGTTATTTTAAGTTAATTGCTTTTTAGGCTCTTTTTAAAGGGTCTTTTTTAGTTTTGAAGCAATAGAAAGGATTTTTATGGAGTATCTAAACAAACTGCTATTTCACATTGAAAAAGACGGGTCTATTTTTAAAAACCCTGAAATCAATTATGTATTAGGACTTACTAATACTCAGGTCAAAGATTTAAAGAAGGAGGCCATTTCCAATGGTTATATCCAAGAAAAAGAAAAAAGAGAATTTATATTAACTCCTAAAGGAGAGGAGTATTTAAAAAAGAATCCGATAAAATCTTGGTGTAGCAAAGATTTTCCAAAGCGTCCTGAAATTAATCTTGAATATTTAAAGTTAGAAAAAATGCCGCCAATACTTACGAAAGCAATAAGATGTCTTGCAAGACATTTGCTTGAAGGGGAAGAATTAAAACAAAATACTATTGAGGATTATTTATCACGTGAATTATTAGCAGAAAATTCAAGCTGCAAAGATTTGAAAGAAGAAATTGAAAAATATATTTTAAATGGTGAAAAAATAAAACTTACTGAGCTGTTTGATAAGTTTATGGCATATGGGATTACAAAATCCATTGTTGGAATATTATTACTCTCAGTACTTGCAAAAAATAAAGATATTCTTGCAATTTATGAAAAACTACAGTTCCAGCTAAAACTAAATCAACTTATGTTTGATAGAATGATTTTCTGTCCTCAAAATTTCGAAATACAAAAAACTATTATGGAAGATTTACCCGTATTAGAGGATTTATCAATCGTTTTATCAAATATCAAGAGCAAAAATATTCTAGATATTACAAAAAACCTTATTTATGCAATAAGAGAATTAGATAAATATACTATGAATACGGAAAGACTTTCTAAAAAGACAACTAGATTTAGGAATGTAATAGTAAATGCAAAGGATCCTATAAGCTTATTTTATAGAGATATTCCAAAAGTTCTTACTGGAAAGCTATTACCTGAATGTAACAATAATGATTTATTAAAAGAGTACAAAAATTCAATTAATGAGCTAAGGTGTGCGACTGAAAATATGATATCAGAAATCAAAGAGTTCTTTTTAGCTAGCTTCCAAGCTGACTCTAGAGAAGAGATGAGAAAAAGGTTTCAAAAAATTGAAGAATTTTTAGGAGAAAAAGAGCTTAGAATTTTATTTAATAATGTGATTGAAACAGAATCTGATGATGAGCTTTGGATTAATAGAATTGCAACATTTATTAATAAATCTAGAGTGCCAAAAGATTGGTCTGATGAAGATATCGCTGATTTTAAGGTTAAGGTAAAGGATTTAGCTTTGAATTTTTATTCAATAGAAGCAACTGTCGGGACAACTAAAAAGGGGCTAAATCAGACTTTAGAAAAGATTATAGATAAAATACTTGAGCTTTCAAAAGATGAGCAAAAAGTCATTATGCACCAAATTCTAAATAATTAAGCAAAAAGTCGTAGTTCAAATTTTGAACTACGACTGTTTATGTTTATTTAGTTAAACATTTTTTCCCATTTCATAAGCTTTTTTGAGCACAGGATTATTTATAATATCACCGGCGTTTTCAACTCCTGCTCCAAGTAATGTTCCTTTTAATTGAACATTGTTAAAACAAGAAATCCAACCTTTAATTCCACTTGTTGCTATATCTGCTGCATTTTGACTAGTATCAGCTGATGTTGCTAGAAAATAGATATCTCTAAATTTATAATTAGATGTATATAGAGGGTTTCCTCTATCTAATAATGTTTTTAGCTGTCCTGACATTTCATAATAATAAATAGGAGTTGCAAATACTATAACATCAGAATTTTTCATTTTTTCTATAATAGCGTTTGAGTCATCTTCTATAATGCACTTGTTTGTTTTTATACAAGTTAAGCATCCTTTGCAAAATTTAATTTCTTTATCCCTTAGCGAGATAAATTCTACTTTATTTCCAGCATCTTTTGCTCCTTTTGCAAATTCTTGAGCTAATAGTTCAGAATTACCATTTTTTCTTAAGGTTGATGAAATTACTGTTACATTTTTTGACATAATTCTCTCCTTTTTATTGAACACTTTTTATATATTCTAAAACATCTTTTGCGTATTTATTATGATTTATTTAGTTTAAAATCGCAAATACTTATATTGTATTTTATTATATGCTTGTGGAGCATAAAATGATTTTTCAAAAAAAATACCCTGAGAAAAATATTTTTTAAGTAATATAATATTTAAGTTCGAATATAAATAGTTGGGAGAGATTATGCTAGTAAATAGGATAAATTCAGGTACTAATTTTACGGCTTTAAAGCCAATACCTCAAAAAGCTTTTAAAATAGGCGGTGCTCCATTAAAGGAAGCTTTACCGACACTAGAAACATTAGCAAAGGATGTTGATATTGAAGTAATACCGAAGAAGGGTTTTTTAACCAAAATACAAAGTCTTGTATTTTTTGTAACCAAACCAAATCAAAAAAAAGGAACTTGGATTTCTTTGTCGAAAGATCCTAACAAATTCTTGTCAAATGATAATTATCGATATATAACAACTAGAAATTTTTCAGGTGAAAAAATTGTAAAAGCTGTAGAAAAAGCTAAATCAAGACTATTAAAATATGATTCTAAGCTTTCAAGACCAAGTATGCCTGCTGATATGGCAATATTGTCAGATATTTTACCTGAAACCAGTTCTTGTAGTATAGAGTAAAAAATAAAAAAGAGCCTTTTATTAAATAAAAGGCTCTTTTTTTGATACTAAATCTTTATTAGAAAATACTTACTATTTTTTAGTGCTAATACTTTATGTTCTTTATCTTTTTTGAACATAAGTATATCTCCTTTATCGAGTTTAAACTTTTCTGCATCAAAATGCATTTCTATTTCGCCATCTAGTACATATACTGCTGCATCAGCACAAGAGGTATGAGTATCAATTATTTCATCTTTTCTCATTGCAATAATACTTAAAGACTGCTCATCATTTCCCATTAAGAGCTTTCTTTCCATTCCTTTACCATCAAGGTCAATAATATCTTTTGCTTTTAAAATATTGTAGAACATAATATTTCTCCTTTCTTTTTTATATTAAATACTATTAATACAACTCTTTCATTGCTAAAAAATGTTGGTTGATGTAATGATTTAATAACTTGTATTATAATAATTGGTATAAGAAAGGAGCGAGTATGCAACAGACAATTAATGTTTTAGAAAATATAAACTCACCGGAGGATTTGAAGAAGCTTAACTTAAGCGAGATGAATGAGCTTGCAAGAGAAATAAGAGAATGCATTATAAAAAAAGTAGATACAATTGGAGGCCATTTAGGTCCAAATTTAGGGATTGTAGAAGCTACTATAGCAATGCACTATGTGTTTAATTCTCCTGTAGATAAAATAGTATTCGATGTTTCTCACCAGTGCTATCCGCATAAAATTCTTACTGGAAGAAAAGAAGGGTTTATAAATCCTGATTTGTACTTAAAATATACAGGCTATACTGCACCTGAAGAAAGTGAACATGATATGTTCAAAGTAGGACATACCTCAACTTCTGTTAGTTTAGCAACAGGACTTGCAAAAGCGAGAGATATCAAAGGTGAAAAAGGTAATGTAATCGCTCTAATCGGTGATGGCTCTTTAAGCGGTGGTGAAGCTTTCGAAGGTTTGGATAATGCTGCAACTCTGAATAGTAATATTATTATTGTAGTGAATGACAATGACATGTCTATAGCTGTAAACCAAGGCGGATTATACGCTAATCTTAAATATTTACGCGATACAAACGGCGAAGGTGAATGCAATTTCTTCAAAACTTTAGGTTTTGATTATTACTATGTAAATGATGGAAATGATATTCAAAAACTGATTGAAACATTTGAAAAAGTTAAAGATATAAATCATCCAGTAGTTGTTCATATAAAAACTATTAAAGGAAAAGGATGCGAAATTGCAGAACAAAATAAAGAAATGTTCCACTGGATTATGCCAAATACGATAAAGAATTTTGGACAGCCGGCATCTAGAATAGAAGATTATGCAACAACAACTGCAGATTTTATTTTAAGAAAAAAAGAAGAAGGAATGCCAATTGTTGCAATATCACCTGCGACTCCTGCCGTTACAGGATTTACTAAAGAGTTTAGAGAAAAAATGGGTCAAAATTATGTTGATGTGGGTATTGCAGAAGAACATGCAATGGCTTTTGCATCAGGCTTAGCTAAAAATGGTGCAAGACCGGTATTAGGTGTAATGAGCTCATTTGTACAAAGAGCTTATGACCAAATCTCACAAGACTTGGCTCTAAATAATAGTCCTGCAACTGTTTTGGTATTTTGGGCCGCAATATCAGGGGCGGATGCAACACATTTGACTTGCTTTGATATTCCTTTGATTAGCAACATTCCAAATGTAGTATATCTAGCACCCACGAATAAAGAAGAATACTTGAAAATGCTTGAATGGTCTACTAGCCAAAATGAGCATACAGTGTTTATTCGAGTACCAGCAGGGAAACTAATTAGTTCAAATACTAAAGATAATACAGATTATTCAATCTTGAATAAATATCAAATAGCAGAAAAAGGCTCTGAAATTGCAATTTTAGGCTTAGGTAATTTCTTCTATTTAGCAAAAGAAATAAAAGAAAAGTTAAAACAAGAATTGAATATCGATGCTACGCTTATCAATCCTAAATTCATAAGCGGAATTGATAAAGAATTATTGAATAGCTTAAAATCTGAACATAAAATAGTTATTACTATAGAAGATGGAATTTTAAACGGTGGATTTGGAGAAAAAATTGCTAGCTATTATGGTAATTCTGATATGAAAGTCTTGAGCTATGGGGCGGAAAAAGATTTCCCAGATAGAGTACCGCTAGATGTTCTTTATCAAAGATATCGATTAACACCGGAATTGATTTTAGAAGATGTAAAAGCTTGCCTATAATGGGCAAGCTTTTTTATAATATGAACTATGAATAAAAAAGAGTTAATAAAACTATGCCTTAAATATGATGATGCGATTAATACTTATCCTTTTAAAGATAAGGGAGAATCTTATCCGGTATTAAGACATAAATCAAATAAAAAATGGTTCGGACTAATTTATACATTAGATAGAAAACTATATATAAATTTAAAAAGCACACCTGAGGAGTCTGCAATACTAAGAGATTGCTATGATTTCATAGCTCCTGCTTGGCATATGAATAAGACTCATTGGATACAAGTTGATGTCAAAAAAGCCCCAACCGACATTTTAGAAGATTTAATCCTTAGAAGCTATGAGCTTACAAAATAAAAAACCAGATAACTAATGTCATCTGGTTTTTTATGGTGGGCGTTAGAAGACTCGAACTTCTGACCCTCTCCTTGTAAGGGAGACGCTCTACCAACTGAGCTAAACGCCCTCATCCGGCTGTCAACATGATTTATAGTAAAACAAACATTTTTTATTGTCAAACATTTTATTTTATAATCCGATTAAAGTATTTAAAAACCTCTCCTTATTCGCTAAAATACTCTTAAAAAGAAAGGAGATTCTATATGGAAATTAAGGTTGTAGAGAATTCTAAAAACATAGAATCAGATATCTTAGTTGTTAGCATGTTCGAAGGTGAAAAAACTTCTAGCGAACTCGCAAATACTTATGCTATAGACCAAGATAATTTTAAGGGTAAGTTTGGAGAAACATATCTTCTTCCTACTTATGGAAAAGAAATCTATAGAAAAGTTCTTGTTCTTGGACTTGGAAAGAAGGCAGAACTTAATCCAAATAAACTTAGAGAAGCAGTCGCTAAAGCTATAAAAAAAGCAATGCAGATGGAAGCAAAAACTGTTGCATTTTCTTTAGATGGAATTGAGTTTGATTATTCTGAACAGTTTGCAATGGGTGCTTTTATTGCAGATTATACATTTGATAAATACAAATCAGAGAAAAAAGATAACAAAGTAAAAGAAGTCTATGTACAAGCAAATCAAGATTTAGTAAATAAAGCAGAAAAAATGGCTTCAGCGATGGCATTTACAAGAAATCTTGCAAATGAGCCTGCACAATATGCAACACCAAGTGAGCTTGCAGCTATTGCTTGTGATTTAGGATTAGAAACAAAAATTTATGATAAAGAAGAATGTGAAAAAATGGGCATGGGAGCTTTCCTTGCAGTTGCAAGAGGTAGTATTCAAGAGCCTAAATTCATTCATATGAAATATTCAGTAGCTAATCCTAAAAAGAAAATCGCTATAATCGGTAAAGGTATTACTTTCGATAGCGGCGGACTTGATATCAAGCCACCTTCATCAATGCTTACAATGAAGGATGATATGTCAGGTGCAGCTTGTGTTTTAGGAATTATGAGTATTTTAAAAGAATTCAACCCGCAAGTTGAAGTTCACGGAATTATCGCAGCTTGTGAAAATATGCCTGGCAGCAGTGCTTACAAGCCTGGTGATATTTTAACCGCTAAGAATGGAAAAACTATTGAAGTAGATAATACCGATGCAGAAGGTAGACTTACTCTTGCAGATGCTCTTTGCTATGCTTGTGAATTAGGAGTTGACGAGGTAATTGATATCGCAACTCTTACAGGTGCTTGTATGGTAGCACTTGGATCAAATGCTGCAGGTATTATGGGTAATGATGATTCTATGATAAATGAATTAATCACTACTGCAGAGAAAAGTGGTGAAAGATATTGGAAATTACCACTTTGGGAAGAATACTTTGATAGCTTAAAAAGCGATATTGCTGATATGAAAAATACAGGCTCTCGCTGGGGTGGAGCTTCTACTGCCGGTGTATTTTTACAAAAATTTGTAAAAGATGTAAAGTGGGCTCATATTGATATTGCAGGAGTTGCATTCCTTGAAAAACCTCAAAAAGAATTAATAAAAGGAGCTTCAGGAGCTGGAGTTAGAACTCTTTTAAATTACATTTTAGCTCAAGGCTAGGCTTTATTTTTGAGATGTAAGGCGGATTTTGTAGAATACAAAATCCGCCTTATTTATTTTATGAACAATTTTAGTTTCAAATCGTTATACAAATAAGAAACATAAAAAAGTCTTTTAGTAAAGTGTAAAATAGGAGGGTTCTTGTATGAAAAAAGTTTTATCAATTTTTTGTTTATTATCAGCTCTCAATTTAGCCATTCCAGCATTTGCAGCCCCACCTCCACATGCAAAAGGTCATAGAGTGGTTGCAGGTCCAAGGTATCATCATCCGCCACATGTTAAACATCATCCTAAATGCTATTCTGGTAATGCCGTAATAGGCGGGGTGTTAGCCAGGCGCAGCTGTTGGGGCTATCCTTACTGCGATTATAGATTAGGTTGTTATGACGATTTTTATTATTATCCTGCGCCAAAGGGTGGAATCTATGTGAATGTAGGTTTTCCAGTCAGGTTTTAAAATACTTTCTCAAAACTAATTAATTTACAGCTCTTACTTGATTATGTAAGAGCTTTTGTTTTATCTTTTTACTTTTTTCCAAAAATAATAATTTGTCATAAAGTTAATAAGATTTTTTCTTTTAAATCCATTTCTCTTATAAAAATCTTCAGTTCCTGTCAATGCATGTAAACCAATAGAATTATCTGAAATTTTTTTTAATGAGGTTAGTATTGCTGAGCCTATTGAACTATATTTTTTATTATTTATTTTACTTTTTTTAGTAAAGCCAAAAAAATTTTTTTTAGGTTTTTCTTTTATATATTTAGGATTTGTTTGTAAAAAATCTACATAGTTATGGTCGTCGAATTTACTAAATTCAACAACTCCCAATATTTTTTTGTAATCCATGTTTTCAAAAGTATCAGTCTGTTCTGTCAGAACATAAAATCTTCTTTCACGATTAGGGGGAACTAACGAATCATGCAGTGCTCCATTGTAAATGACTTCATCATATAGTCCAAACCAGCTGTTTGCTATTTTTTCAAGAGCGCTTACGTCCCTTTTATCTTTTGGATTCATTTCTACAAAAGATGCTTTATGCGGAACATATTGATCGTTCTCAAGTTTTTTTATGTTTATGTTGTGTATAAATGAGCCTTTAAAGTTGATATTATTCATATTATTTCTAAAACTTGTAAATATTTTTTTTGCTATTAATATGTTAGACTTTTATTATGCTAGATATAAAAACTGGAGAAAAAATAGAAGCCCTTTATAAAATGTTTCAGATAAAAGGTGGTAAAAGAATTGAAAAATTTCAAACTACTGATATGAAAAGGGCTTTAAATTTTCATAAATGGTATGTAAATCGTTATAAAGAAGGTCTTTTGATGGAAATATTTCCGCAAAAAAAGGTCTATGATTGGAAGGAAAAAAAAGTAGAGTATACTTTTGAATAAATTATGTCAATACAAAAATATATAGCATTAATAGATTGTGATAGTTTTTTTGTTTCTTGTGAAAGAATAATAAATCCAGAATTATCAACGCTTCCTCTTAGTGTTGTTTCAGGTGAAAGAGGGTGTGTTATTTCTCGTTCAAAAGAAGCAAAAATTCTTGGTGTGCCGATGGGAATACCTCTTTTTCAAGCAGTAGAAAGATATCCAGAATGTATTTATTTATCAGCAAATCATTATGCATATACTTTAATCTCAAATAGAATTATGAATCTTTTAAAAGAATTTAGTCCAAATGTCGAGGTCTATTCAATAGATGAAGCTTTTGTTGATTTTACAGGATTAACAAAGTTGTATAAAAAAAATTATTACAGCCTAGCAAAAGAGCTACAGGCAAAAATCTTACAAGAAGTTGGGGTGCCTGTTTCTATAGGAGTGAGTCGTTCTAAGACTTTGGCAAAATTGGCATCGGATAAAGCAAAATCTACTCGAGATAGAATTTGTTTAGTGGGGAAATGCAAAACTGAAGAATTCCTTTCATCCACAGATATCCAAGAAATTTGGGGTATTGGAAGAAAATTAGGAGTTAAACTCAAAGGATTAGGAGTGAGAAATGCTCTAGATTATGTAAAAAAAGATGATATCTGGATAAAGTCGCGATTTGGGAAAAATGGGCTTACTATTAAATCCGAACTTTTAGGGAATATTGTATCTAAAATAAGTAATGAAATAGAATTGCCAAAATCTTTAAGCGATAGTAAATCTTTTTTAGAGTTTACATCAGATTTAAATTTTCTAAAAAATGAGTTATCAATCCATATTCATGAAGTTTGTTCTAGACTTAGGAAAATAAACTCTAAGACTTCAACAATTGGTGTGTTTTTAAAGACAAAAGATTTTAGAACTTACTATGAAAAATATTCAATAGATGTTCCTACGGATTTTGAATTTGAAGTCTCTAAGTATGCATTTCAATTATTAGAAAAAATGTATTCTTCTAATATTCTTTATCGAAGTGTAGGAATAGTTTTGGAGGATTTTAATTCGACAAAAAAAGAACAGCTTTTATTATTTGATAATGATGAAAAAAGAGAACAAAAAGAAAATTTGGGAAAAAGTTTGGATAAATTGGAAAAAAAATTTGGTAGAAATATTGTAAGAACGGGTTTTGTTAATAAGGATGTTCCTTTCAGGCAAGGTTTTTTGACTTCGCCAAAAGATGTTTAGTTTTTGTAAAATTTCATTGAAAATCATTTTTTCTCGTTGTATAAAATAAAAAACAGGGAAAAGAGAAAGGGGCATTGTTATGAGCGAATATTTAAAAAAGGTATTAGAAGAGACTGAAAACAAGAATAAAGATGAGAAAGAGTATATTCAAGCAGTAAAAGAAGTTTTAACAACCCTAGAACCTGTTATAGATGCTCATGACGATTATGAAAAAATTGCTCTTCTTGAAAGAATGGTAGAACCAGAGCGTATAATTACTTTTAGAGTTCCTTGGGTAGATGATAATAATCAAGTTCGAGTGAATAGAGGTTTCAGAGTACAGTTTAGCTCATTAATAGGTCCATACAAAGGAGGTTTGAGATTTCATCCAAGTGTAAACCAAAGTATTATGAAATTTTTAGCTTTCGAACAAATTTTTAAGAATGCTCTTACTGGACTTCCTATTGGCGGAGGCAAAGGTGGAAGTGACTTTGATCCTAAGGGAAAATCTGATAATGAAATAATGAGATTTTGCCAAAGTTTTATGACAGAATTGTACCGTCATATAGGTCAAGATGTAGACGTTCCTGCTGGTGATATTGGTGTTGGGGCGAGAGAAATTGGATATTTATTTGGTCAATACAAACGTATAAGAAATGCTTATGAAGGTGGTGTCCTTACCGGTAAAGATATCTCTTACGGTGGCTCTTTAGCTAGAAAAGAAGCAACTGGTTATGGTTTGATTTTCTTTATGAGAGAAATGCTAAAAGCTCACAAAAATTGTTTATGTGGTAAGACTATAACAATTTCTGGCTCTGGTAATGTGGCAATTTATGCTTGTGAAAAGGCTTTAGAATACGGTGCGAAGGTTGTTGCAATGAGTGATTCTAACGGTTGTATATATGATAAAAACGGAATTGATTTAGACTTAGTTAAGCAAATAAAAGAAGTTGAAAGAGGTAGAATTAAAGAATATTTGAGAGTTCATGCTGATGCTGAATATATAGAAAAAACATCAGAAGATTCTCCAATTTGGAATATAAAAGCTGATATTGCACTTCCTTGTGCAACACAAAATGAAGTATCTTTAAATTCTGCGAAAAAGCTTGTAGAAAATGGTGTAATAGCAATAGGTGAAGGTGCTAATATGCCTTGTACAGCTGAAGCTACTGAATATTTCTTAGCTAATAATGTTTTGGTAGCACCAGCAAAAGCCGCTAATGCAGGTGGTGTTGCTACTTCTGCAATAGAAATGTCGCAAAATAGCATGAGATTCTATTATACTTTTGAAGAAGTTGAAGAAAAGTTAGATAGAATTATGGTGAACATTTTTAATTCTTGTAAAAATGCGGCTGAAAAATATGGTTGTAGTGGAATTTATGTTGCTGGTGCAAATATAGCAGCATTCCAAAAACTCGCAAAAGCAATGAGAAATCAAGGGATTGTATAATGCTAAAAGATTTATTAGATAAAAAACAGTGTTTTAAATTGGTATGTGGTGCCGGCAATGAAGATGCAATAGAAGTAGAACGACTAGTTATGGTCTATTCTTTGGCTGGTTGTAAATTCTTTGATTTGTGCGCTAAACCGGAGATTGTAGATGCTGCTAAGCGAGGCTTAGAAAAATCTGGAATAACTCAAGATAGGTATCTTTGTGTAAGTGTTGGTATCGATGGGGATCCTCATATTACAAAGGCTGTTATAGATCAACAAAAATGTGTAAAATGTGGCAAATGTAAGGCTATTTGTCCTCATGATGCAATTATTGAATTAGATAAATATAAGGTAAAAAAAGAACGTTGTTTAGGTTGTACTCAGTGTGCAAAAGTTTGTCCTAAAGGAGCAATAGATATGGTAAGTCAACTTCAGGATTATCGTGAAGTTTTACCAAAGTTAATTGCAAAAGGTATCGATTGCATTGAGTTCCATGCAATTTCAGAAGATGAAAGAGATGTTAATGAAAAATGGCTTCAAATAAATGAAATGTTTGATGGTATGCTTTGTATTTCTATTGATAGATCAGAGCTTGGAGATAAAAAGCTCGTAGAAAGAGTAAAAAGAATGCTTTCTCTTCGTGAACCTTATACCACAATAATTCAAGCTGATGGTATTGCAATGAGTGGTAGTAACGATGAATATGGTACTACTCTTCAGGCAGTTGCGACAGCACAGTTATTCCAAAATGCAAAACTTCCTGCATATATTATGATGTCAGGAGGGACAAATACAAAATCTACAGAATTAACTAAAATGTGTGGGGTAGCTCCTCATTGTCTAGCAGTTGGTTCTTATGCTAGAAAAATTATTAAAGAATATCTTTTAATGGATGATTTATTTGAAAATAAACAAGCTCTAGATGAGGCTGTTAAAATCGCAAAGAACTTAATTGACATTTCTTTAAGGAACATGAATGATTAATTTAAAAACAAAAGATTGGAAAATAGAAAATGTAGATACTGTTTTATTTGATAAAGATGGTACCTTTATAGATTTACATTATTTTTGGGGCAAAATGAGTGAGATGCGCTCTAAAGAATGTATTAGAATTTTCCAACTCGATGATACTGTTTTTGAAAAATTATGCTTAAGTCTTGGATATAATGTTAAAACTGGAAAAATGCTAAAAGATGGTATTACAGCTTTATATTCACGACCTAAAATAATTGAAATCTTTACGAAGGATTTAGTTTCACTAGGAGCTTCTGCTACAGAAAAACAAGTAGAAGAAATATTTGATAGAGTAAGTCAAGAGTTTTATAAAAATTTACCAGAATATACTAAACCTATACCGGAGGCGATTAATTTTATAAAAAAAATTAAATCAGCAGGTCTAAAGACTGGAATTGTAACTTCTGATTCAATTGAGTCAACGGAATTAGCTATAAACCATTTTGGTTGGCAACAGCTATTTGATGTTGCAATAGGAAGAGAAAATACAAAAGAGACAAAAGAAAGCGGTGTGCCAGTTTCTTTAGCTTTAGAAAAGATTAATGCAACACCTAGTAATGCAATAATGGTCGGTGATGCTCCAATGGATTATATTGCTGCAAAGAATGCAGGGATAGCAAAAACTATTTTAGTTTCTACAGGACAAATTGATAAAGAAGAATTATTGAATACGTCCTGTTATTCGGTATGCTCGTTAAAAGAGATTGAACTATATTAATTTTCGTTACAAAATACCCCTTTGTAGTTAGATATGTCACAATAAGGTAGTATTGTGAGAGAGGAGAAAAAACATGAAAGACAAAACTTTTTTAATGATTCCAGGACCTACGCCTGTACCGGAGTCTGTAATGATGGAAATTGCAAAACACCCTATAGGACATCGTTCATCGGAATTCTCCTCTATATTGAAAGAAGTTTATGAAAATTTAAAATATGTGTTCCAAACAAAAAATGACGTATTTATGTTTACATCAAGTGGAACTGGAGCTATGTGTGCGGCATTAGAAAACCTTGTAAATGAAGGTGATCATGTGCTATGTTTGTCTCTTGGTAATTTTGGTAATCGTTGGGCTAAAATTGCTGAATCAAGAGGTGCGATAGTCGAAAAAATAGAAGTAGAAGCTGGAGAAGTCATAGATCCTGAAGTTTTAAAGAAAAGACTTGCAGAAGATACTGAAAAGAAAATAAAAATAGTTACTTTAACCCATAGTGAGACTTCTACTGGTGCTGCTAATGATGTAAAGACATTATGTTCAATTATCAGAGAACACGGTGCTATATCTGTTGTTGATGGTGTCACATCAGTATGTGCTATGCCTTGTAAGCCTGATGAATGGGGTATTGATGTTCTTGTATCTGGTTCCCAAAAAGGGTTTATGATCCCTCCAGGATTAGCTTTTTTAACTGCGAATGAAAGAGCTTGGAAAGTATATGAACAATGTAAGCACCCTAGTTTTTATTTTGATTGGGCTGCACATAAAAAAGCTGTCGAAGGTGATACAACACCATTTACGCCTGCAGTTAATTTAATTGTAGGACTTAATCAGGCTTTAAAAATGATTAAAGATGAAGGTATTGATAATATGAATGCCCGTCATAGACGCCATGCAATGGCTCTTAGAAAAGCTATAAGAGCTATTAATCTAGAACTTCTTGTAAAAGATGATAATAATGCAAGCTATGCTATAACATCAATATTACCTCCTGAGGGAATATCCGTTCCAGATATCAGATCGACTATGAAAAAAGATTTTGATATTGTTGTTGCGAATGGTCAAAATAAACTTAAAGATAAGATTTTTAGAATGGGAACTTTAGGTTTCGTATGTGATAGAGATTTAATTGCAGCTGTTGGAGCTTTAGAAGCAACATTAGTAAAACTAGGACACAAGTTTGAAGTAGGTAAAGGTGTTCAGGCTATTATTAATGAGTTAAAGGAGATATAATGAAGGTTTTAGTTACAGATAAAATAAATGAATCTGCTGGTAATATTATCGCGGATGTTGCAGAAGTAGATTTTCTGCCGACAATGAGTGAAGATGAATTAGTAAAAATTATTCCACAATATGATGCTTTAATGGTCAGAAGCCAAACAAAAGTGACTCCTAAAATTATTGAAGCAGGGAACAATTTAAAAATTATAGGAAGAGCTGGAGTTGGGGTTGATAATATTGATCTTGATGCTGCAACTCAAAAAGGTATTATTGTTGTTAACTCTCCTGATGGAAATACAATGGCAGCAGCAGAGCATACTATTGCTTTAATGCTTGCAATGTCTAGAAACATTGCTCCAGCTGCAACTTCAACAAAAGAAGGAAAGTGGGATAGAGCCAAATTTACTGGATGTGAATTGTTTAGTAAAACTCTAGGTATTATTGGCTTAGGAAAAATTGGTTCTCACGTTGCAGAGGTAGCTCTTGCTTTAGGTATGAAAATTGTTGTATTTGACCCATTTACATCAAAAGATGTTGTTGAAAAAATGGGCGGAGAATATGTTCAAAATCTGGATGATTTTTGGCCTAAATGTGATTTTATTACAGTACATGTTCCTAAGACAAAAGATACTGTGAATATGATAAATAAAGATACAATTGCAAAAATGAAAAAAGGCGTTCGTCTTGTAAATTGTGCAAGGGGCGGAATAATAAATGAACAGGATTTAAAGGATGCTATCGAACAAGGTCAAGTAGCATCAGCGGCTATTGATGTTTATGAAAATGAACCAAATATTCAAGAGTGTCCACTAATCCATTGTGAAGGAAATATTGTACTAACACCTCACTTGGGCGCAAGTACAAAAGAGGCTCAAATGAATGTTGCAATAGATGTTGCAGAGCAAATAAAGGCTGTGTTATCAGGCGGTTCTGCTACATCAGCTGTAAATATTCCATCTTTGAGACCCGATAAGTTAGAACCTGTAAAAGATTATATGCAAATCGCTGAAAATGTTGGAGAACTAGCTGGACAAATTTCAGATGGAATGATAAAAAGTATTGAAATTACAGCTCAAGGAGATCTTGCAGATTTAGATATTAAACCTCTAGAAATTGCAGTTTTAAAAGGTGCATTATCATCTTTGGGTATAAATACTTCCGTAAATTATGTAAACGCTCCAGTAATTGCAAAAAAACGAGGTATAACTATTACTTCTACTTGTTCTAATACAAAATGTAATTTTGCAGGGCTATTAAGTGTAAAGCTTATACTTGACAAAGAAATAATATCTGTTGCTGGTGCTATGGTTGCAAAGGACATTCCTAGAATCGTTAAAATCAATGATTATGAGACAAGTATTCGTCCTCAAAGACATATGCTTTTAATCCCTCACGTTAATAAACCATCTATGATTGCAAAAGTAGCTAAAGTAATCGGTGAAAATAATATAAATATTGGTTCTATGAACGTAGTTCAAAAAAATGATAAGCATGAGACCGAATCAATAATGGTAATTAATATCGATAGTGAAGTCGGAGATAATATTCTTAAAGAGATAGAAAAAATTGATGGTATTCACTATCCTCGATATGTTAAATTAACAGCAAAGGATTAAGATATGAAATTAGCGGTATTTGACTTTGATTCCACATTAATGGATGGGGAAACGATTGAATTTCTTGCTCGCGAAGTTGGTATAGAAAATGAAGTAAAAGATATTACAACAAGAGCTATGCAAGGAGAGTTAGATTTTTTTGAAAGTCTACAAAAAAGAGTTTCTCTTCTTAGTGGACTCAAAGTCGATGCTGTTAATAATATATGCGAAAATTTACCTCTTATGAATGGCGCAAAAGATATTATTAGTTGGCTAAAAAATAAAGATTATAAAGTTGTATGTTTTTCCGGTGGGTTTAAAAATGCAACAGTTCCATTTGCTAAAAAACTAGGACTAGATGCTGAATTTTCAAACATTCTTCACTCAAAAGACGGAATACTTACAGGCATGGTAGGCGGGGAGATGATGTTTAATAATTCTAAAGGACAAATGTTATTAACATTACAACGATTATTAGGAATTACTAGGGAAAAAACTCTTGTAATAGGTGATGGCGCTAATGATTTGAGTATGTTTAAATACGCCGATAAAAGAGTAGCTTTTTGTGCAAAACCTATTTTAGAAAAAGAAGCAAATATTATTATAAAAGAGAAAGACTTGTCTTTAATTTCTAAATATTTATAGATTATACGATATTATCAAAAGAAGCACTTAGATGTTTTTCATATTCTATTTTATTCTTTTTTAAGACAGCTTCAAAATTATCATCTTTATTGTCTTTTACTCTAATATCAATTCTTGTATATACACCAGAATTTTTTATTCTATTAAATGTTGTATTAGCATTATAAATCCATCCGGAGCCCATTAATGCTCCTAAGGTAAAGATTTGAGGCTTTGATGTTGCAGAAGCGGTATCTACTGTAAATGTGCTTCTAAAAGGAGTTGTTTGTATATTAGAAATCTTCATATCCAAAATATAAACACATAAAAAAATTTTTTGCTACTACTTATAAAAATAATTATATTATACTAATACTTTAGAATTACTTTTGTTACAAATCTTAATATTTTTGTAAGCATTTATACTCTTGCTTTATAGGCAAAAATGCTTTTATATTATATATTTTTTTTAGAAAAAAGATTGATTATCTAGTATGTTGTTGGTATAAATTTGCATGGACGATTAGTCCTTTAGTAGTACACATTAAAGAAAAGGTATAAGAATTATGACATTACCAAACGTAGCGTATTTCTCAATGGAAATAGCAATGGATCAATCACTAAGCACATATTCAGGTGGCTTAGGATTTTTAGCAGGTTCTCATATGTTATCTGCTGGTTATTTACAAATGCCAATGGTAGGTGTAACTATGTTATGGTCATATGGTTACTATGACCAAAGAATCGACCATTCTGGCAACGTTGAAGTAGCATATATTAGAAAATATTATGATTACTTAGAAGATACAGGCATTGTAGTAGATGTAGATACTTTTGGTGAAAAAGTAAAAGTTAAAGCATTCAAGGTAAATCCTGAATTATTCGGAACTTGTCCTGTATATTTACTTACAACAGATATCGAAGGTAACAGCGATTGGGCTAAGAGTATTTCCCATAAGTTATATGATGGAAATGAAAGAATCAGAATTGCTCAAGAAACAGTTTTAGGTATTGCAGGTGTAAGAGTTCTTCAAGCTGCTGGTTACAATTTTGATGTTATCCACATGAACGAAGGTCATGCACTTCCTGCAGCATTTGAATTATTAAGACAACACAATGGTAATTTAGATGAAGTAAGAAGAAGAACTGTATTTACTACACACACTCCAGTTGCTGCTGGTAATGAAGTACACTGGGTGGATACACTATTAGAAGGTGGTTTCTTTGCTGGTGCATCTAGAGATAGAGCTATCCAATTAGGCGGTGAAAACTTCTCATTAACAGTAGCTGCATTAAGAATGTCTAGAATTGCAAACGCTGTATCTCAATTACACGGTCTTGTTGCTAACAAGATGTGGGAATGGGTAGATGGCAGATGTCCAATTAGAGCTATCACTAATGCTGTAAATTTACACTACTGGCAAGATAAGAGAATGAATGGTGATAAATCATTCGACGAATTATTAGCAGCTAAAAGAGAAATGAAAGAAGAATTATTCAAATATGTTGCTAATGTTGCTGGTAAAAGATTTGATCCAGACGTATTAACAATCACTTGGGCAAGAAGATTTGCTGATTACAAACGTGCTTGGTTAATCTTAATGGATAAAGATAGAATTAATAAATTACTAGAAGAAAATAAAATTCAAATTATTTTCGCTGGTAAATTCCACCCAGATGATGTTATGGGTAAAGAAATGTTCAATAAATTATTGAATCGTTCTCATACATTAAAGAATGTTGTAGTATTACCAGGATATGAATTACAACTATCAGGTATGCTAAAACGTGGTACTGATGTATGGTTAAATACTCCATTAAGACCATTCGAAGCATCAGGTACTTCAGGTATGTCAGCAAATGCTAATGGTGCTATCCACTTATCAATCTTTGATGGTTGGACAGTAGAAGGTACTTTCAACGGTATCAATGGTTATACTGTTGAATACCCAGGTTTAGATGATGATATGCCTTGGGAAGAAAGACACTGGAAAGATCATGAATGTGTAATGGATATTATTGAAAATCAAATTATCCCTACATACTATAATAACAAGCAAGAATGGGCTAGAATGATGAGACAAGCTATCAGAACATCTGAAGCTTACTTCAATTCTGATAGAATGGTAATTGAGTACTATAACAGATTATATGCTCCAATTGCTCATGATGATTGCTCAGCAGGAGAAAAGAAAAAAGAATTAAATATTTCTGAAACTCCTACATTTGATGCTTGGACTTATTCAAATATCAAGTAAGTTAAAATGATACAAGAAAAGAGGATGGTTATAAATCATCCTCTTTTTTTTTATAAAGATTTTATAAAAAAAGGGGATTTCCCCTTTTTATCTGACTTTATTTTCGCATCCTTGAATTAAGCGTTTAATATTTTCTCTATGTAGGTATACAATATAAATTGCACCTAATGTACAATATGCGATATAAGCAATAGGCGCGTGTAAAAAGTACATTATTATTGGTGAAATTAATAATGCAATTATAGAACCAACAGAAACATATTTTGTAGAATAAGTAATAATTCCCCAAACGATTGCAATTATAAGACCTGCTATCCAATTGAGGGCTAAAATGGTTCCAACTCCTGAGGCAACAGATTTCCCACCTTTGAATTGTAAAAATATAGATTTACTATGTCCTATAATAACTGCAACTGCTGCTATTACTGGAGCTATGCCTATAGAAACTCCTACAGTAGCGAATAATTTTGCTAAGATTACTGGAAAAGCCCCTTTTAGTGCATCAAGGAACATAACTAGAAAAAAGTAATTTTTGCCAAGAACTCTTTTGACGTTAGTAGCGCCGGTTGAGCCAGAGCCTATTTTTCTAATATCTTCTCCGGTTTTTGCTTTTACGATTAAGTACCCTGTTGGAATAGAGCCAATAATATAAGCAATAAATGCAACTATTCCTAATTCAATTAATTTAAATATCATATCTTCCTCCTTTTGTAATTATAGCAAAATATTTGCAAATTGTACTAAAATCATTTAAAATCATCTTATGGAATATAAATTTTTGAGTACTGAGGTAGATATTGAAAATATTAATTTACCTGAATCTGAGAAA
Organism: Candidatus Gastranaerophilales bacterium; assembly: GCA_944325535.1. Taxonomy (GTDB): domain Bacteria; phylum Cyanobacteriota; class Vampirovibrionia; order Gastranaerophilales; family Gastranaerophilaceae; genus CAG-196. The sequence goes on along the minus strand of CALVAL010000008.1, from coordinate 23,662 downwards.
ATAAATCCTTTTTTACTTAAGAATAATTATGCTGATATTATCAAAGCTGTAGATTTTTTAGCAACTGATGGTAAGTTATTATATGTGCATGGATTTTTAGGTACTGGAAAAAGACAATTTGTAAATTATATTTGTGATTTTTTGAATAAAGATGTGATAAAGCTTGAATATTACTGCAAAGAATCAACAGTATGTGATGATATTTTGTTATCATTTATTGATGCTATTGAAAAAAATGCTATATCTAAAGCTATAAATTTTAGTACAAAAATAATTGCTTTGAATGTGAAATTGGCCCAGTATATATCTTCTATAAAAAAACCTTTTGTAATTGTTTTGCATTCTTATGATGATATTTTAGATGATAATAAATCTCTAATAAATGATTATTTATCAAAAATTGTAAAAGACAATAATAATGTAAAAATTATTGCATCAACTCGAGCTTTAGTTCAAAACATAATTGGTGATTTGAAAATAGATAGGAAGATTTTTCTAAAAGCATTTACAAAAGAAGTTTTTAAATCCTTTTTAGATTCAAATCAGGTTAATTGTGGTGAAACAACATTGGAAGATTTCTATAAGTATACGAGAGGCTATTATTATTATACAGCTCTTTCTTGTAAAATTATTCAAGCTATGAAAATTTCACTTAATGAATTCTTGGAAAAATATACCCAATCAGGAATGAATTTTGATTCTTTTTTAGGTCTTACTTATGTAAATTTGATTCCAAATACGATTAGAAATTTCTTTTGGTTTCTTAGAACAGTAAGACATGGGCTAACTATAAATGCTCTGGCTGTTTTTGAATTATATGATGAATTTTCGGTTGAATATTTAAAATCGAATTTGATGATTTTTGAAGATAATGAGACAATTTATGTCCAAGATTATTTCCTTCAAAATATTGATATTTCTATTCCAGTAAAAACAGAGATTAAATTACATAAATATATTATAAGTATTTATGAAAAACAATTAAAAGAACCTCTGCAATCAAGAGAGATTTTGATTTCAAGACAGGCTTTGAGAGCTGAAATAGAATATCATAATAAAAAAATAGAAGAATTAGAAAAATCTAAAGCAGAAGAGACTTCAAAAGAGCTTGTTCAAAACTCAATAAAAGAAGATAAAAAGAATGAACATATTGTACAAGAAAAGAAAGATGATAATTTAGAGGCAATTTTTAAAGAAGCAAGGAAATTCGAAGAAGAGAAAAAATATACAGAAGCTATAGAAAAGTATCTAAATGCACTAGATCTTGAGAATATAGGCTTGCAGTCTGTTGTTGAGATAAGACTTTCGCTGGCGAGACTGTATAAAGAAATTGGAGATTATACTAAAGCTCAACATTATTATGAATTGGTTGAGGTATATTATAAACAAAATAATGAAGTTATTAATTTGAATTATTTGTATTATGAATTAACTGAATTATATTATTTGATGTATAAAAATGAGCGTGCTGTAGAGACTATTAAAAAGGTAATTTATTCTGTAGATACTCCGCAATCTTTAATGGTAAAGTCTTGTACTTTGCTTGGAAATATTTATTCTGTGAAAAATATGCCTGAACAAGCTTATTCTTATTACGAAAAAGCTTTAGCATCTTTAGATGAGAATACTCCAGAGCAAATATTAGCAGAGTTATATTTTAAGTATGCATTGGCAAATGACGATAAGGGGGATGGTAAAAATGCTTTTGATTATTATTCAAAATGCATTATGATAAATCATAATAATCCATATAAAGCCCTTGCTTATTCTAATATGGGTTCTTGTTATTTTGAAAATGATAATCTTTCAGATGCAAAAGATTGCTTTTTAAAGTCATATGAAATCGATAAGAATAATAATAATTATGAAGGGATTTATTATGCCGCATCATATTTGGCAAAGATTTCTATTTTAGAAAAAGATAATAATGCTTTAAATTATTTAATAGAAGCGCAGCAATGTGCTGAATTTATAAATGAAGATTTTTATATATTAGAGTCTACTGTAGCATTAGGTGATTTTTATTATAATAATATTTCGTTGAATAAAAAAGCTTTGAATGAATACTTTAAAGCAAGGAAAATAGCACTTACTCTTGGTTCATCTGTTGATATTTCAAAAATTAATCAAAGAATTGATGATATGAAATTAAGAATGGAGCCTACTGTTTTTGAGGAAATAAAAAATAAGTATGAATAATTTTAAAATTGATTCTGATTTTTCAAAGTATATGGAAGCTTTTTTGGATGAGAATAAAAAGCTAAATTTAATTTCTAAAAATGATGAAAAATATTTATATGAAAAACATATTTATGACTCTTTGAGCATAAAAATGTTTTTTGAAAAATATAAAATTAAAAATGCTGAAATTCTTGATATTGGCTGCGGTGGCGGCTTCCCTTGTGTTCCAATTGCTATTGAATATCCTCAATTTAAAATAATTGGAATAGATAGTATTAGAAAAAAAATTAATTCTATAGAGAATTTGAAAGAGAAATTGGAATTGAATAATTTATCAACAATATGCGATAGGGTTGAAAATATAAGAAATAAGAAGTTTGATATAATAACAAGTAGAGCGGTAGCTGATTTAGCTAAAATTTGTGAATATGCTCTTCCTCTTTTGAAAAAAAATGGATATTTTATTGCTTATAAATCTAAAAAAGCGTTAATAGAGTTAGAAAATGCACAGGATGTATTAAAAAAGCATAATGCAAAAGTCTCTGAGATTATAGAATACACTCTTCCTTTGGATGAAATTTACGAAAGAAATCTTGTAATTATAACTCTTTTATAAAAGGAATTTTACTTTTAATATACTTTAATATAACACCTGAATATGTAGAAATTAGCATTGTAAGTACAAAGTATAAATATGTATTTTGTACCGGATTATAAATCCAATAAATATTATGCATATTTCTTTCATCATATGGGATTCCGTTTATTTTAAAAATAATTGCAGTTATTATAAACATAACAAAAAGATGATTTGCCATAATATGATATGTGTTTTCACCAATTGTTTTAATGAATTTAATATCTTTTAAGTAGTCATATGTAACGTGTATGAAGAATAGTGAAAACCAAATTCCGGTTATGCTTGTAAGTACCGGTACAATAATTTGAGAATCAAATCTAGCCCAAACAAGTACATAGCTTAGTCCGATACCATGTGTAGGATTAAAATCTCTATTAAAATGCCATAAAATTGATTGAATACAAATTACCCAGCCTAAAATTTTAGGGGTGAAAATATTGTATTTCCCCTCGATGTTAGTTGTATAGAAGTGACCTAAATAAACAAAAAACAGTGAAAATAATGTCCTTACTAATATTAAAGCTACGGGATTAATTGTAGTTAATGTATTAGAGTTATTTATTGAAAATAAAATAGGAGTGAACATTTTAGATAGTGGAATTGCAGAAAATCCCATTAATGTATAAATAGAAAATTTTATTTTTTCAGGTATATTTCTAAATTGCCTTTGCAAGAATAGAAAAGTTACCATAGTAATAAATAATTGCATTACAAACCACATAGGACAAGATAGATCGAATTGATGTCCATTTAGAAACGGGGTTATAAAAAAGTTTTTGAAACTTAATTCCATTCCCCAAAATTTTCCGGTTAGTTTATCTATTATTATTGTTACTATACAGTAAAAAGCTGAATATAGAAAATATAATACTAGCAGACTTTTTATTCTGCGTTTTATAAATTCACCGACTCTATCCAAATACTTGTCTTTAAATAGCATTCCGGAAATAAAGAAAAATAATGCTAGTTGGAATGAGTAAGGCGGAAACATATCAAAAAATCTGAATTCCAAGTGCCCTGATACAACAAGTATTATAGCAAGTGCTTTTAGTATATTAATTTTGTCTGAAAATATTTTATTCATTATGAAAGAATTTTAACATGAAAACTTTATAAAATCTTTACTAGAAATAGATTTTTTGCTGTGATAAAATTGTCTCAAATTAAAAGAGGGACAAAGTTATGAACACAGCCGAATATTTGATAAAGAAATTGGAAGAATTAGGAATAGACCACATTTTTGGTTTACCTGGAGATTTTAACTTTAATCTGTTATATGCAGTAGAAAATAATCCAAATATGAAATGGGTAGGGTGCATAAATGAATTGAATGCGGGCTATGCAGCAGATGGATATGCAAGAATTAAAGGCTATGGTGCTGTAATTACAACATATGGCGTTGGAGAATTGAGTGTAATTAATGCAATAGCAGGCAGTATGGCAGAAAATATTCCTGTAATTAGTATTGTAGGAGTACCTTCTACAAAATTGATTGAGAATAAAACTCGTATACACCATAATTTTCAAGATGTTAATTATTTTGCTTTTGCAGAGGCTTTTAAAAATGTTACAGCAACAACTGCATTTTTAAATAAAGCAAATGCGAAAATAGAAATTGATAGAATTTTAAAAGTCTTTGTGAAAGAAAGAAAACCTGTATATATTGCTGTACCAGCTGATATTGCGGAAATGGAAATTTCTGATAGAGAAGTCTTATATGATTGGACTAGTGATGAAGATACCTTAGAAAAAGTTACTGCAAAAATTGTTGCAAAGATTAATAATTCTAAAGCACCTGTTATTTTAGGTGATTCATTAATAAAAAGGTTTGATGCAAAAATTGAGTATAAAGAGTTTGTTGAAAAAACAAGAATTCCGGTTACGAATTTCTTGATGGGAACAAATCTTATTGATATGGATTATGATAAGTATATAGGAAGTTATTATTCAAAATTTAAAAATCCTATTGCAGAAAAAGCAGTAAATGATTCGGATTGTTTAATTGCTGTAGGTCCTGTCTATACAGATTTGAACTCCTATGGATTTAACATTCCTTATCAAATTAACGATCATATTGCGATTTATGGAACATATGCTTATGTTGAAGGTATTAAGTATGATAATGTTAAAATGAGCGATGTTTTGGATAAAGTAACAAAACTGGTTGATTCAAAGGATATAGAAGTAGAAAAACCTGAAATTGGGTATGAGAAAGTTGTAGCTTCGAATAAAGAGCTTACATCAGAGTATATTTATCCAAGATTGCAGGAATTTATCAATGAAAATGATATTATAATAGCAGAGACTGGTATAATTCCTCAAGGTGTAGCGCAAATAAAATTCCCTAATAATGTTGATATTCAGACTCAAACATTATGGGGCTCTATTGGTTGGGCAACTCCTGCAGCATTAGGAGCTTCGCTAGCTAAACCTAATTCTAGAGTTATTCTTATTACAGGAGAGGGTTCACATCAGCTTACAGCTATGGAAATTGGTAATATGTTGAGATTTGGTGTTAAACCTGTTGTAATAGTTTTGAATAATCAGGGCTATACTGTAGAAAGGTTGTTATGTAAAAATCCAGATGATGACTTTAATAATATTGTACAAATGAATTATTCAAAATTTGCTCGAGTATTTGAGGGAGAAGTTTGGTCTAGTAAAATTACTACAGAAGAGGATTTTGATAAGGCTCTAAAAGTTACGCAGATTATGAATAAGCTTTGCTATTTAGAAATTTGTACAAAGAAGCTTGATGTTCCTAAGCTTATTGATGATTTAATAGGTAACTTGAGGTGTAATGCTAGTAAGGCTAATAAGCCAGATTTAGTAGAAGAAAATAATAAAGAAGATATAAAAATAACTGAACAAAAAGAAGTAAAACTTGAAAATAGTACAATTAGCACTAATTTTGAAACAGTAGTTCATCAATCTTTAGCGGAGGGTGTATGAAGAATTTCTATGTGATTTCAGGCTCTTCTGGAGTTGGAAAAGGTACTGTAATAAAAGAGTTTTTGCGTAGAAATCCAAACTTTAGATTATCAATTTCTTGTACTACAAGAGGAATGAGAGAGGGAGAAGTTGATGGAGTAAATTACTTCTTTTTAAATAGGGAAGAATTTCAAAATTGCATTAAAAATAACGAATTTTTAGAATGGGCTGAATTCTCAGGGAATTTTTATGGCACGAAACGTGAATTTGTAGAAAAATGTTTAGAAAATGATGAGAACTTGATATTAGAAATTGATACAAAAGGTGCTTTGCAGGTTCAATCTTTGATGGATAATGCGGTACTAATTTTTATAGCACCACCATCTGTTCAAGAACTAGAAAAACGTCTTAGAGGACGTCATACAGAGACAGAAGAAGCAATTCAGAAACGATTAAATTCTATAAAATTGGAAATAGAGAACTCAAAACATTTTGACTATAAGATTATAAACGATACTGTGGAAAATGCAGTAAAAGAGTTGGAAAGAATAATCTTGGAAAAAGCTTAGAATAGTTATAAATTATAATATGAATTTTGAAGATAAAAAAAACCGGAGGGTGAATTCAAATCCTCCGGAAATTTGTTTTAAATACCAATCTTACATCTAATTTTACCTATTATTAAGCTTCTGTATTTAATCCTGTCTCTTCTTCATTGTTTTCAGGATATTTTTCTCTATATTCTTTTATGATTTTTTCAATTATAGTGTCTATTACTCTAGCTTCGTCAATAATAAATTCCGGTCTTATAGTTTCGCAATTTATTATTTCTTTTAAGTTTTTAATTTCATTAGAATCAGAAGATAAGCCAGCTTTTAGAGCGACTTTTTCAAATTTCTTGCATAAAACTCTTAGGTATTTTACCTTTGTATCATTAGAAAGCTCTAATTCAGAACAGATTTGAGCACAGATTTTGCTATTAAAGAAACAATACCAAGCTCTTTCAGATTCATAACTTTCAACGAATTTGACAATGTCTTCAATATTATCATATGTGCTAAAAGAATTTAATTTTCTTTCGATTACTTTATAGTCTTCATTAGGTGTATTACCTGCAAGTTTTTCTCTTAAGGTTTTTCCTGCAGCTTCTGGTGATTCAACTTCTCTTAAAGTTACTTTTGAGCCATCTTTTTTAGTCATGATGCCAGTTGAAGAAATTTCTTTTACATCACTTAAAGCTTCAAATTTTTCATTTTCTGTATTGTATTTATAATAGTTGTTTCCTTTTTTGTAATATCCAATAACATCTGTAGATTCAAGACCAAGCTCATCTGCAAGATCTCTCATTTCTCCAGTTGTATTAGTATCAACAGTAGATGTTTCTTCTGAAGAATCACTATCATTTGATACATCTTCTGTTTCATCTTCCTTAAGAATTTCATTATTTTCAACTGATGTAAAATTATTATCAGTTAATTGAGAGATATGTTTTACGGAATTGTCATCCATTGTTACATATCCTTTTGCATTGACTGATTTTGCGTTGACTTTTACGAATTCATTATCTTTTACAATGAAATATTGATAGTTTTTATCAAGACCTTTACCAATTGATCTGTATAATTTTACTCCTTTAGGGAATTCATTAGTTAAGTTGTTGCAAGCTTTGATATATCCATTGTTTACTAAGTTATCAATTCTATCTACTGTATTTTTGTATTTTTGAACATCTGCAGCTGTAACTTCAATAGCATTTGCTTTTGCTTCATCAAATGATTTCGTTGTACCATCTTTCATAGTACAATTTTTAGAAGTTTTATCAATAGATTTAACGTCTTTTAATTCTACTAATTTATCATTTAATATCATATAGAATTTTGGAGATTCATTAGTTGATTCTACCTTAGATTTGTATACACCTTCAACTACAGGTTTATCGTCAAGATATTTTTTATCAATTAATTTTTTTAATTTTTCTTTGTCAGTCTCACAAGTTCCATCAATATCATCGTCAATAGTTACAGAATCGTTGTTTTCATTAGGAACTCCGTCTAAATTGCTTGGTATATTTATTTTTTCAGCTTGTAAATCTTTTTTTACATCACCGATAATTAGATCATCGTCAACAATATTTTTACCAATAGCTTCGTTTAAAAATCCATATTGAGTTTTAACTTTATTTTGAATTCTTTCAGCTTCAGCTAAGCGTAATCTTGCATATAAATCATCCACTTTATTTGCTAATGTTTCTAAATTAGCTTTTGTAAAGTTTTTATTTGCAGTAGTTAAAGCATCTTGAACAGCTTTTGCAGATTTTTCTATTTCAGCAAAGTTTACTTCTGAATCAAATTTAGCTTTAAGAGTATCAACATAATTTACTAATGACATTGCAATGTTGTTGACTCCGGCTTTTTGTAGAGTTTGTTCATCATCTTTTGCAGGAATATTATTTGCAATAAGTCTAATTATACCTTTATTATTACTAGAATTATATTTATCATTCCAATAACTTAAATATCTTAAAATTTGTGGCTCACTTGTACTGCTTACTAATGTGGAATTCAAAGTAGTCATGTCTTTATTTTTTAACTCATTTTCTACTTTATTGATTGTTTGTGTTAATTCAGTATCATCCTTTTTATTAATAACACCCAAATTGTATCCTGCTTCTGACAGGTCTATTTTTATATTATCTAAAGATAATAAAGCTTGTTCTAATTTAGATGAATTTAATTGTTTGCAAGCATCTTTTAATGCTTCTAATTTTTCATCAATCTTGCCTGATTTATTTAATGCTTCTTGAATAATAGCATTAGTAGCATCATCTTTTGAAGCATTTTTATAATTAGTTAATATGGCTTTTAATTTATCATATTGTTTTTGTTTTAACTGATCAGCTTCAGATAAATTTGAATTATTTCCACCACCAGTAGTCCAATTGCCCCAAGGGTTAGTTTGGAACATATTTTGGAAGTTGCCAAAATTAAAGCCACCCATGTTCCAACCATTACCGAATGATTGCATTGTTTGATTAATTGCAAGCATAGGATTTAATAATCCATTTCCGAATGCTCCAAATTGAGGATATTGGGTCATTATAGATGGATCAAATGTTGGTGTCATAAATAAGCTTGCATTTGTTGCAATTTGAGAGGATACAAGATTATAGTTTAATCTTAATGTATCTCCCCAGCAAGGGCTTATCATATCGTGATTTACAAATGAAAAATTATACATTGCATGTCCTCTTTTTATACTCTGTTATATATATTAAGTATTTATGTTTGTAAAAATTGCTCAAAATTTCTAAATGTTACAAATTTGTTACAATGAAAATATAAACAAGATATACTCTTGTAATAAATTATTTATATGATATAATGAGCTTGATTGGAGGGACTATGGCAAGAGTATTAATTTCAATGTCAAATGATTTTCTTAACAAAGTAGACACTATCGCAAGTTCTGAGCAAAGAACTAGAAGTGAATTGATTAGAGAAGCCCTAAGAGTCTATATAAAAAGAAATAGAATCTCTAACAATCTTAAAGCAGAAGAAAATGCTACAATTCTTTCTGAATTATTGAACTAGAAATGTTTTATTTCCAAATAAAAACTGACTCAAATACTTGAGTCAGTGTAAGTTATCTCTTTATAATTTTGGGAGGAGATTTGGGGATAGTTGATACATGCATGCTACTATATATTTTTAAAACATGAAATATTGTGTCAAGAAAATTTTACAAAAATTAATAAATTTTTACAAAAATCTATTCCTCGTCTTTCTTATTCACAACAAGTTTAGATTATAGTAATATGTAATTATGAGAAAAAATTTATTAGGGACAATCTGTTTTATAGTTGTTTTTGCAGGATGTAGTTATTTACCATCTTATTCTGCACCATCAGGTGCTTTTGCTGAGCATTATAATGCTGCTCAAAACTATTTGATGCAAAATCAATTTTCATCATCAATAGTTGAGTTTAGAAAGGCTCTAAGAATTAATTATTTAGATAATTCAGCAAGGATTGGTATAGTAAATGCTTATCTTGCAAGAGCGACTTATTATGCTAATCAAGAGAAAGATTATGATAAAGCGGCTAATGATTTTAGAAGCGCTATATTCTATCTGAAAATTTATCCTAATAAAGAACAGGCTGTTCAAAATTCTGCAGGCATGATTGCTTCTGCAACAGAGAATTTGAATCAATGTCTTAAGGTGAAAAGTGTTGATACAACTCCACTTGCGAGGTATAAAAAAGCAGAAGAACTAAGGGCTATTGCAAATTTTTCGGCTTCAGCTTATGAGTTTTCAAAAGCTGCAGAAAGTGATAAATTAGCAGCTGATGCAAATTCTCAAATTGCAGACCTTTTAAAACTATTAGGAAATGAGCCTCGCTCGGCAGATTATTTTAAAGTTGCATTGGATTTAAAGCCTAATGATGGCGTATTAAGAATGAAATATGCAAGAACTTTAGATAAGTTAGGTCGTTATGATGAGGCGGTTGTTCAATATAATGAAGCATTAGCAAATTCTAAAGGTAATATGGAAGTCTTATATGCCTTAGAACGAATTTATTTAAAAAAACTTGCTCAAACTCCAAGAGATGCAGAGCTTAATGCAAATATTGGTGCGATAAAGCAAGCTCAGGGAGATTTTGAGACAGCATTAAGTTATTATGGAAAAGCAGAACAGCTTAACCCTTCTAATGTAACGACTCGCTTGAATGTAGGTACATTGTTTCAACAAAGAAAAGAGTATCAAAAAGCGATACAGTCTTATGATTCTGTACTTACTCTATATCCTAATAATACTCAAGCTCTTTTATATAAAGCTCAGGTCTATAAGGAAATGGGTGATAGTAAAACAGCTTTGAATCTATATAAGAAAATTTTATCAATAGATCCTAATAATGCAGGAGCAAAAGCTGAGATTGCAGGTGTTATGAAAGATTCGATGTCTCCGAGTGAGTATATTAGTTATCTTGCACAAAATGGTTCAGCTGATGAATTATATGATTATGGATATAAATTGCATAAAGAAAATAAGATAGAAGATGCTATTTCTGCTTATAAGGCTGTTTTGAGTAAAAATAGCTCAAAAGTTGATGCTTATGTTAATTTAGCAATTTGTTATGCAGCAAAAAATGACTATAATAACGCTATTTCAACATTGAATGATGCAAAAGCCAAGTTTCCTGCAAATAATCTTGTTTTAAAGACATTGCAAGATGTCCAAAGTGATTTATCTTCAACAAGATTAGCAACTGCTTCTAGTAGTTATGAAAATAAGGATTATAAAAAGGCTATTCAAGAGTATTTAGCTATTAATCCTCCAACAGAGGATTCTATGTTGGGAGTCGCAGCATCTTATCAAGCTTTAAATGATTATAATAATGCGATTGAGTATTATAAAAAAGCTGAAAAAATTAATCCGAACAATTCAGAAATCCCTTATTATATTGGATATTTATACTCTGAACAACAGAATTGGGCTTTAGCTGAGAATTATTTAAATAAGGCTATAAAATTAAATCCGCAATCAGAGGCAAAAGAATTATTATCTTATGTTACTCAAAATGGTTCTGTTTCGATTTTGAATGAAGGTATTGATTTATTTGAGAAAAATAATTATCAAAACGCATTAATAAAATTTAATGAGGTTCTAAAAAAAGAGAATACTAATGCATATGCTTATTATTATCGTGGCTTAATTTATGATGAACAAAAACAGCTTAAACTCGCTATAAATGATTATTTGAATGTACTAAAATATTCAAATGAGTTTCCAATTGCTAATTATATGCTAGCTGTAGATTATGATACATTGGAAAATTATAAAGAAGCTTTCAAATATTATCAGAAATTTATTTCAGCATATACGACAGATGATGAATATTTGAAATATGCAAAAAGTAGAATGGAAGAATTAAGGCCCTATATAGGGGGGTAAATGTAATTGAATGAAGATAAAATAACAAATTCATCATCAAATGTTGTGAAATCTCTTATATCCAGTAAGGTTTCACTTGCCCCTATGGCTGGTATTACTGATTATGTATTGAGATCTCTTGTAAGAGAACATTCTAAAAGTTGTCTTTTAACAACAGAAATGATAAGCTCAGAAGCTTTGACTCAAGTAAAAGAAACTGATATGGTAGCAAGGGATGAGAACCATTCTCCAATTTCATATCAACTAAGTGGACATAAGCCTAAGATGATTGCCTCTTGTGCTAATTACCTACAAAAGTTTGCTGATATGATAGATATTAATATGGGCTGTCCAGTAAATAAGGTTGTAAAAGGGACTGATGGTTGTGCATTGATGCGTAATCCTAAATTAGCACAAGAAATTGTTAGGACTGTAAAATCTCAAATTGAGATTCCATTGAGTGTGAAATTTCGCTTAGGCTATACATTTGATGAATTGAATTTTGTAGAATTTGGACAACAAATGCAAGAAGCTGGTGCGGATTTTATAACAATTCATGGTCGGACTCGTTCTCAAATGTATTCAGGACATGCTGATTGGAAGAAAATTGCAGAATTAAAGCGCAATGTTGATATTCCAGTCTTTGCGAATGGTGATGTTGTATCAATTGAAACAGCGGTTCAATGTCTTGAAGAATCTGAAGCTGATGGTGTTGCAATAGGAAGAGGAGCTTTAGGGGATCCTACATTAATTGGTAGAATTGAAAAATATTTGAATACTGGTGAATATATTTCGCCTCCTAGTTTAGAAGAAAAAGTTGAATATATGAAACAACATCTTTTAAAGGAAGTTGAGTTTAGGGGTGAAAATGTTGGGGTTAAATTTGTAAGAAAATTTTATCCATATTATATAAATGGATTCCAAGGAGCATCAAAACTAAGAGGAGAGCTCGTTTTGATGGATAATTTAGATGAAATTTTAAAAACTTTAGATGGGATATTAGTAAAAAACTAAATTAAGGTCTTATTCCAATTCCATTAGCCCAATCTCGAGCAAACATTTCACCTTTGCCTTCAGGTTTTACTTTTATGAGTCTTAAATAGCCATTGCCTGTCTTAACATCAATTCCATATTTTGAAATATGCGCAAAATCACCTATTTGAGAGCCTTTATCTTCAGTACTTTCGATAGGTTCCGTTTGCATAACTTTTATAATTTTATCTCGGAATTCAAAATAAGCGCCAGGACATTTATAAATCCCTCTTACTAAGTTATGGATTTCTTCTGCTGATTTATTCCAATCTATTTTGCATTCTTCTTTTTTTAGTTTATCAGCGAAACATACTCCATTTTCACACTGTGGAGTAGGCTTTATTGTGCCTTCTTTTAAGCCTATTAATGTTTTTGCGAGTAATTCCGGAGATTTTTCAGCGCAAATCTCAAATAGTTCCATACAATTCATACAAGAAGTAATCTCTATTGGATATGTAAGACAAATATCTCCGCAATCAAGACCTAGTTCTGTAATCATTGTGCAAATACCTGTTTCTTTATCTCCATTAATAATTGCTCTTTGAATCGGATTGGCACCACGATATTTCGGTAGTAATGAAACATGTAAATTTATAGTTTCATACTTAGGAATATCAAGTACTTCTTGTGATAAAATTTGTCCAAAAGCAAATGTTACAAAAAAGTCTGGCTCAAGTTTTTTTAACTCGTTTATTATATCAGGCTCTTTTCTTATTGATTTAGGTTGAAATACTTGAATATTATTTTCAATTGCAAACTGTTTAATTGGACTTGCTGTAAGCTTATGACCTCTTCCAGCAGGCTTATCAGGTTGCGTAACTACTGCAAGTACTTCAAATTCTTTTGAGTTATAGAAATATTCTAATGATTTCAGCCCAATACTAGGGGTTCCGAAAAAAACAATTTTTATCATGTTATAGACCTAATTTCTTTAATTTTCTTTTTTTGCTTCGGCTTCTTTTTTTAGTTTTTCTTCTAGTAAAATATCAATTTCTTTTTGAAGTTCAGGCTCTTCAACTATTTTATTTAGATCAATGCTAGGAAGATTACATTTTTTTAGAACTTCTTCTGCTTCAAATCTATTAATTACATGGTCAATGAATAAAACTCCATCTAGATGATCAAATTCGTGTTGAATTGCTCTAGCAAGTAGGCTGCCATCTTTTGCTTCTAAAACAAAAGAACGACCATTTCTATCAAGAGCTTTTACCATAACATTCGCATAACGTCTTACATCTGTAAAAGCTTCAGGGAAGCTAAGGCATCCTTCATGGCTAATTACAGCACCAGATTTTTTTATTATTTTAGGATTAATAAAGACTATTGGATTCAAAGGCTCTTCACCAGTTGATACATCGATTACAAACACTCGATAATTTTCTCCAATTTGAGGAGCTGCTAGGCCTACACCATTTTGTGCATACATTGTATCCAATAAATCTTCAACTAAAACTTTAATTTTTTGTGAAACTTTATGTACTTCTTTAGACGGTTGTCTTAATGAAGTTTCTCCATATTTTACAACTTTTTTTATTGACATATTATTACCTCTAGGTTTAGTTTAGCATAAAAAATTACTTTTTTCGAAAATTAATGATAGAATATAGCATATGAAGAATAAATTAGTATTATTATTTGTATTATTTGTATTTGCAAATCAAGTTTTTGCATCTGTTACAAAAATATATGATAAAAATGGTTTCAAAATAGGAATATGTAAGAAAAATGGAGAATATTTTGAAGCTTATAATAACAATGAAGAGCCTATATTAAAAGATGCTCTTAATAATGATATTCCGTCTCAAGAGGCATATTTTTATGATAGGAATGGAAATCTCATAAAATTTTCAGCTGAGAAAAGAACAATAGCTCCAGTTTATATAGAGTATAACAGCCCAGAACATGTAATACTTAAAGCTCCAGTTTATGGTAATTATCGTCGAAAGCTCCAAAGATCTTTTTGAAATAATACAAGGAATGGAATTAATTCTAGACGACCAATAAACATATCTAAAATTAAAATAATTTTAGATAAATTATGTAATGGCGCAAAGCTTCCTAAAGGTCCTATTACAGAACCAAAGCCAGGACCTATGTTACCTAACGTAGTAACGCTTCCTGTAATTCCAATAGTAGTATTTTTTTCAATTATTGCAACTAAAAATGCAGAAACTGTTAAAATTGCAAAATAAAATGATACAAACATTAAAGTTTGAAACATAATGTCTTTAGGTACAGAATATTTTCCTATTTTTATATTGCAGATAGCTTTTGGATGTAGAATTTTTATCATTTCAATTTTCATAATTTTGAAAATTAAAAGCCAACGCATAATTTTTAATCCACCGCCAGCTGAGCTTGCACAAGATCCAACCATCATTGATGCGAATAGTAATATTTTGCTTAAATAATCCCACTTCGCAAAATCAGCGGTGCAGAAGCCCGTTGAAGATATTAAAGTAGAAATTCCAAAAAATGAATGTGTAAGACTATCAAAGAAGTTATATTCCATATTTGAATATAACGAAAATGTAAGTAAGGTGCTTAAAATAATTACTATATAAAAATAAGTTCTAAATTCTTCATTTTTGAATAGGTATAGTGGATTAAATTTTGTCCAAGCCTTATATTGGAGGTTAAAACTCACTCCTGCAAAGAACATAAAGAATGTTATAATCCACATAATTGTATGTGAATATCCTATGATACTTTCCCCTCTAGGTGAAAATCCTCCACCTGATATTGAAGAAAAAGAATGGCAAATCGCATTAAATCCGTCCATTCCAGATATTTTTAGTAAAATAATTTCCAATAATGTAAGTCCAGCATATACTTTCCATAATGCAGCAGCTGTATTTTTAATTCTTGGAGTGAATTTATCTTCTGTAGGTCCAGGAGCTTCTGCAAAAAATAATTGTCTTCCTGCGATTGCAAATTGAGGAAGAATTGCTATGAATAACACGATAATACCCATTCCGCCAAGCCATTGCGTAAATGAGCGCCAGAAAAAAAGAGCTTTTGGATAATCAAAATGGGATAACGCAGTTGCTCCTGTTGTAGTAATTCCGGAAGTTGCTTCAAATAAAGCATTAATAGGCGAGATCCCTAAAAATATGTAAGGCATAGCAGCGAAAATACCTGCAAAAAGCCATGAAAATGTTACTATGCATAGAGCTTCCGATTTTTTTATATCATTAATGCCTTTTATTTGTGATGTTCCTTTAACAATTTTTTTCATAGTTATAGAAACCAAAAAAGCTGTGGATGCTGCAATAAGGAATGGAAAAATTGCATTATATTCATGAAAAAGTAGCGCAACTATAATAGGCACTAACATAACAAAGCTAAAATACATTATTGTTAAGCTAAAAGAATACGCTAAATACGTTAATCTCATGCTATTTCCTCAAAAAATTCTTTTATTATAGGAGCATTTTCACTAGTAGTAAATATTATTAAGTTATCTCCACTCATAACCTGAGTAGCTCCATTTGGGATGATAATTCTTTTTCTACGTTGGACAATACCTACAATTGCTTTTGCAGGAAGTTTAATGTCCATAATTTTTTTAGGTTCATAATTTTCGGGAATTTCTATTACTAGAACTTCTCCTTTTCCTTGTTCTACTGTAGCAAGAATACCAATATTTGTTTCTCGAATATTATTTTTTATTTCATTTAATGCCGCTGTTCTCGATGAAATAGTGATATCAATGCCAACTCTTTCAAATAAAGTAACGTTTGTAGTTTTTGTAACTCTAGAAATTACTCTTCCAGCTCCTAAATGTTTTACAAGAAGTGAACATAGTAAGTTCTTTTCATCATTATTTGTTACGCTAACGACAACATCAGCAGATGCGACATCTTCCTCATTTAATAATTCTAAGTCAGTTCCATCACCATTAATAATAAGTGTGTTATCAAGTTCCTGTGCTAAATATTCGCATCTTGTGTCATCTTTTTCAATTATTTTTAGATTTAATTTTAAATTTTCAAGCTTTTTAGCGAGCTTTAGCCCTACGTTTCCACCACCTATTATTACAACAGATTTTACAAACTCTTTTTCGTGGAAAAATTTACCGGCTAGAATATCTAGAGAATTGGATAGCCCCATAAAAATAATTTTGTCGTTTTCATGTAGTACAGTCTCTCCGTTTGGAATAAATAATTCATCGCCTCTTGTAATTCCTACTATAAGGGTGTCTTTAGGAAAATTGCAATTCTTGACCATCCCATTTACTAGAACAGAGTTCGGAGCAATTTTATATTCTAATAATCGAGCTCTGCCATCTGCAAAATGCTCAACATCAAGAGCTTTTGCTACTGTAATTATTCTAAAAATTTCTTGAGTTAATAATTCTTCCGGCCATATAACATTATCTACATAAAAGTCACAATTATACTCAGCATCTTTTGCAAGTCCTAAGGAGTATTTGTATTCTTCTTTTCTTACAAAACAAATAGTTTTTACAGTACTAATTCTTTTAGCTGTAAGGCAAGCTACAATATTCAATTCATCAGATGCTGTGCAGGCAATAAACACTTCTGCATCCTTAATATTTGCTTGTTTAAGAATTTCTATATTAGAAGCGTTTCCCGTAATAAAGCTCACATCTAATTTATTAAAAGCTTCTACTTTGTATTGTTCATCATCTATAACAGTAATGTCATTATCAGTGAAGAACTCATTTGCAATCATTAAGCCGAGCTCATTAGCTCCAAAAATAATAATTTTCATATCTTAATTTAACTCCAAATCTGAAATAAAGTCAATGAATTAGGATTTAGTCAAATTGTTTTACAGTAGCAACAATTTTTCCGATAAGTATTAAATCCATAATAGATTTACCGCTAATAGTTCTTACTCGATACTCTGGGTTATCAGATTTTATAATGATTTCGTCTAAATTTTTAGAGAGTCTTTTTACAAAAAATTCATTATTATAGCAGAAAACATAAATTTTATTATCTTGAATTTGATTTCCATTCCAATGCTCGACGATTAATTTGTCGCCATTATCAATAGTTGGAGACATACTGTTTCCAGAAGCATTAATCATAGAATACAGTTTATTTTTAGAATAACCGCTAATCATTGTAGTAGAGATTGGTAATTTTGTTTTTTCGCTCGAAAATACAATACTTCCTTCTCCGCAGCTTGCAAAAACATCTGAATAGTAATCAATATATGCAATATCTTCTTTGGGGTTACTATAGCAATTATCAAAAATTCTCAAATTAAAGAATTCTTCAATTTTTCTTAATTCACTTACTGTTAGTTCACTTTCGTTTTTGATACGGTTGCTTACTGTCTGTCGTGTAATTCCAAGACTTTCTGCAAGCATAGATTGATTTATCGTTTGTCCTAGTTTATTAGAAATAATATTTATTAATTCATCAAGTTTCATTGTTTCACCATAAAATAATACTTGACATATGTATCATAATATCTTACAATATAATACATAAATGTAAGCTTATAGTTGATATTTAAGCATACATTTTTAACATTGTCAAATAAAACAACTATTATAAAATTTGGGAAGAGGTTTTGTAAATGAGCTATCGATTTAATGTCTCATGTAGTAAGACACTGTCAGAAAATTGGACTCCTACTGCAATAGATTGTTATAGGTTAGGTTGTAATTGTTCGAAGTGTAATTTGTATAAAATTTATTTTCAAAAAAGTTTTATCAAATGTCGTATGAAGGAAACGGTAATAGAATTAGTAAGAAGAATAGGTGCTCCTATGGAGGAAGAATTTTAATGAGTGGTATGGCTAGTGTTAATAATGGAAAAATGGGTGGGAGACCTATTTATGATATGCAAGAGAAATTTGAAATTCCGGATATACAATTTGTTATTCTTACTCCAAATCAATATAGCTCATTGCTAGAAAAATATGGGTATGATATTTTGCAAAAAGCAATATGTATTTTAGATAATTGGCTTAAGAGTAGTCCCAAAGCTGAACGATATCGTGGTAAAAATAACTATGGTCATTTTAGAGCAGATGGTTGGGTAATTAATAGTGCACTAACTAAACATTTAAAATATTAGTTTTACAGTTTAATATTTTTTCGACAAATATTTTGCTCGCATTAGTTCCTTTATTGAAACAAGCTTTTTGTATATTTATCCAATTAGATTTGTTAGTATTATAAACTTTAAATTCAGGTTGTTGAGAAAATATCGCTGTTTCATAAAATAAGTCAACAATAGAGCTATGTCGAATATTTTCAGGTTGATAATTCTCTTTTAAAATCTTGAGATTATTTGTCGCACCATAGACTTTACCTTTTTCAAAGTTTCTATGTTTAAAAAAGTTAAAAGCTTTGTGCAAAAACCCTCCAGATTCTGTGTGTAAAGGCATTGAAACATCTTGTAAAAAGTGTAGAGCATATCCGATATGTTTTAGCAGTTCATTTTCTGTTTTAGCAAGCATTGCTGACTGAAAATGTTCTTTGTACATAGCAAGTGCATTGTTATAATTATTTGCACCAAAGCCAAAGCTTTTCTTTGTTTTTAATGGGAAAAAGAAGTGCGAATTACAGTGAAAACCTCTTTCCTTGCTTGTTAAATCTGGCATTTGAGAATATCTTGCTATTTGGCGTTTTGTTTTATTATTTAAATTGGATTTTTCTAACGCCAACATGGTCATTTCTAAATGAGTTGTTCTATTCCATTTAAAGTTTGGTTGTTGAGTCGGATTTACTATGTTCATAAAATGTAATTATACAGCAAAACGGAAATGAACGATATCACCATCCTGTACTATATAATCCTTTCCTTCTAGTCGAGTTACACCTTTGTCTTTGCAAGCGGTATATGAGCCATTTTCTACAAAATCTTTATATGCAGTGACTTCTGCTCTAATAAATCCTTTTTCGAAATCTGTATGAATAACTCCTGCAGCTTGAGGTGCTTTTGTACCTTTAGTGATTGTCCAAGCATGAACTTCTTTTTCTCCTGCGGTAATATAAGTTATTAAGTTTAGAAGAGCATATACAGATTTTATCATTTTATTAATACCGCTATCTGTAATACCTAATTCAGCTAAGTATTCCTTTGCGCCATCTTCGCCTAATTCTACTAATTCTTCTTCGATTCTTGCACAAATTATTACTGTTTGGGCATTATGAGATTTTGCATATTCTTCCACTTTTTTTGTATATTCATTTCCATCTTTAAGATCAAATTCAGAAACATTTGCGCAGTATATCACAGGTTTTACTGACATTAGATTTAGAGGCTTAATTACATTAATTTCATCATCAGAGAAGTGGTCTTTTAGATTGATGAAGGTTCCTTCTTGAAGAAGTTCATTAAGTTTTTTTAGAGCTCCTTCTTCAAGTACAGCTTCTTTGTCTCCACCTTTTGCTTGTTTTGCAATTCTTTGTAAACGTCTTTCTATAGAAGCTAAATCTGCTAAAGCAAGTTCTGTATTAATTGTTTCTATATCAGAAATAGGATCTACTTTTCCTTCAACGTGGATAGTATTTTCATCATCAAAGCATCTTACGACCTGAATTATTGCGTCAACTTCTCTAATATTGTGCAAAAATTGGTTTCCAAGACCTTCGCCTTTGCTTGCACCTTTTACTAAGCCTGCAATATCTACAAACTCGATAACAGTTGGAATAATTTCTTTAGCTTTACATAAATCTGATAAAATTTGTAATCTTTCATCAGGTACAACAACAACTCCTACGTTTGGTTCTATTGTACAAAACGGATAATTTGCACTTTGTGCATTCTTAGTTGCTGTTAGTGCATTAAATAAAGTTGATTTCCCAACATTAGGAAGTCCTACAATTCCGGCTCTTAGCATAAATTAAATCCCTTTCTGTTTTATTGTTTTGATTATAACACAAAAACTTTGTAGACTAATATGTGTTGTTAAATGTGAGTGTTTGTAAATATTTGTAAACTTTCCGGCAAAAATATTTTTTTTAATTTTTAGGACAATAGAATAAAGAAAAGGAGTATAAATGATGAAAATTTCAGCAGTAAATTCTAGTAGTAATTTTGTTTCTAAACAAAAATATAGTCCTGCAAGTAGAGGAAAAGGACAGATATTAACAGAAAAATCAGTTTTGAAAAAAGCTATTGTTCCGACTTTTGCATTTCTATCAGCGGCGATGCTGACAGGTTGTGATATTGCTACTAGGGATTTTAGAAGACAATTACAAGAAAATGCTGAAAAAGAAATGATTGAAGCAGTTTCATCAAATTTTATAGGAGATTCAATTAATACGAGTGCTTATGAAGATGCAATTGAATTTGGCAAAGCAGAGCAAAGAAGTATTAACATGTATTTGAGAAGTTCTAACACTAAAACTAGTTATAGAGAACGATATAATATATTGATTTCAAAATTAAATAGTTTACTAAAAACAGCAACATCTCCTGAAAGTGAAGGCGGTGTTAATTTGACATTGAATGAAAAAGCCACTATCGATGCTGTGATTAATGGAAGTTCGGCACCGTGCTCCCGAGGAAATAATTCTGCTACAAAAGAAGTTTATCGTCAGCAAATGTCAAATCGTGCATTACGGAGTTTTAAATAACTTATAACTTGTCAAAATAAAAAGAGTTTGTATGAAATCAAAGTTGGATTTATACAAACTCTTTTTTAAGAAAAAAGTTATTGATTTGAAGTGATTGTTTTTTTAATTATTAATTATTTAAGAAAATTTGTTTTATTGAAACAAGTCTATATTTCAGTGTTTTTCAAGTTCGCATAAAATCAATATATTATTATATATTATAAAAACATTCAGTAATAAAACTTTACAAAATCTTAAAAAATCAACAATATTGCTTGCATTCAGAATTTTACCAAGTATTATAAAATAAAATGTCTAACTATGACATTAAAATTGATAGCCGAAAATAGAGGAAAATATGGCAAAAGACGTAATAGAAATAGAAGGTACAATATTGGAGTCAATGCCTAATGCAATGTTCAAGGTGCAACTAGAGAACGGGCATGAAATATTGGCACACATATCAGGTAAGATAAGAAAAAATTTCATAAGAATTTTACCAGGTGATAGAGTAAAAGTAGAAATGACTCCATATGATTTAACAAAAGGTAGAATAACATTTAGATTAAAGTAATAAGACAAGTAATATAAAGAAAAGGACAAAAATTATGAAAACAAGATCTTCAGTTAAACCTATGTGTGATAAATGCAAGGTAATTAAAAGAAAAGGCAGAGTAGCAGTAATTTGTGAAAATCCAAAACACAAACAAAGACAAGGATAATTAGTGAAGTGTGAATAGTGAATAGTGAATAGATAATTTCTAGTCACCATTCACTATTCACCAGGCACTATGATATAAAAAGTAAACGGTACAAGTAATTATAAAGGAAAGAAAAACATGGCAAGATTAGTTGGGGTAGATTTACCTCGTAACAAAAGACTAGAAATCGCTTTAACCTATATTTATGGTATAGGACCAGCAAGAAGTAAAAAAATTCTTGAAAAAACTGGAATATCACCTGATTTAAGAACTGATGATTTGACAGAAGATGATATTAGAGAATTACGTAATGCATTGTCAGAATACAATATTGAAGGTGACTTAAGACGTGAAGTTACAATGAATATTAAACGTCTTCAAGAAATCAACTCTTATAGAGGTATGAGACATAAAAAAGGTCTTCCTTGCAGAGGTCAAAGAACAAAAACTAATGCAAGAACAAGACGCGGAAAGAAAACAGGACCTATCGCAGGTAAGAAAAAATAATTCAAGTGTTTAGTCAATAATCGGTGATTACAAACTTAAAATCAATTCACTAATCACTAGTCACTAATCACTAAATAAAAAAAGATTGATAATAAATACTAATAAATAATAAGGAATAAGGAAAATGGCAAGACCAAAAACTACAAAGAAAAAAGAAAAGAAAAATGTATTACAAGGTGTTGTTCACATACAATCAACATTCAATAATACAATAGTAACTTCTACAGATACTCAAGGTAATGCTATTGCTTGGGCTACTGCTGGAGCTACAGGTTTTAAGGGTGCTAGAAAAGGTACTCCATTTGCAGCTCAATCTGCAGCAGAATTAGTTGCAAAAAAATCAATAGATCAAGGTATGAAAAAAGTAGAAGTTCATATTAAAGGACCTGGATCAGGACGTGAAACAGCAATAAGAGCTATTCAAGCTGCTGGATTAGAAATTACATTGATTAAAGATGTAACTCCAATCCCTCACAACGGATGCCGTCCACCTAAAAAACGTAGAGTGTAATAATTAGAATGCAGGGGCTTACTTTTAAGCCAAAAAGTAAACCATAGATGCCCTGCAAAGAAAAGGAGAAAAATAATGGCTAGATATACAGGACCAACTAATAAATTATTTAGAAATAAAAGAGTAAAAGATTTGTCAAATAGAACATTAACATCTTCTATGAGACAAACAGCTTCTGGTCAACATGGTGCAGTAAGAAAAAAACAATCTGAATATGCACTTCATTTAGCAGAAAAACAAAAAATCAGATTCACATACTTAGTAAGTGAAAAACAATTTGCAAAATACTATAAAGAAGCTGCAAGAAGAAAAGGCGTTACAGGTACTATTTTATTACAAATTCTTGAATCAAGATTGGATAATATCCTATTTAGAGCAGGATTTGGTGTAACTCGTAGACAATCAAGACAAATTGTAAATCACGGTCATGTACTTGTAAACGGTAAAAAAGTAGATATTCCATCATATTTAGTAAAAGCAGGTGATGTAATTACAATTAAATCAAGAAGCAACGAATACTTAAAAGTTGTTATGAGTGCTATTGATTTATCAACAGCTCCTTCTTGGATTACAGTAGATAAAGATGCATTAAAAATTACATTAGAAAGAATTCCTCAAAGAGAAGAATTAGATCCTGAATTTAAAGAACAACTTGTTATAGAGTACTATTCAAAATAGGC
>CALVAL010000007.1 GCA_944325535.1 Candidatus Gastranaerophilales bacterium | reverse complement strand
ATTAACAGCAAGTTTATCTACGCCATCATAGCCCCACTGTTTTGAAAAAGTATTTTCTACCGGCATAATTTCAATTGCAGTAGCCGTTTTATTATTTGCAATTTTTTCTATTTGAGCTTTTGCAGCCTCAAATGTTCCTTCTTTTGAAAGAGTTGGTATGTTAACTTCGTTTATTACCAAATTTTCGAGACCTCTTAATGGTTCGTTAGGTTTTCTTACAATCCTTCTAGGATCTTTTCCTTCTAGCCAATCTGTATTTTTCCATTCGTATTTATCTTTATCATAAATAGAACTCCAACCTTGAATGCTTTCTTGTTTTTTTGCATAAGGATCTTTTACTAAATTAATGTCATTATCTTTTGTAACAACAACGAATCTATATTTATCATCAGGTTTTGCATCTATTTTATTAGCTTCAAAAATACCATTACCTTTATTTTCCATAGGGTAAATCTTTGAGTCTTTATCTATAGAGGAAATCCATTGTTTACCTGTAGCCGCTGCTGTAGCTAAGCCAATAACGCTAACTAAACGTTCTCTTATTCCTGAAAGACCAATCGCAGCTTTATCTGCAACTTCTACGAATACAGCTTTTGCATCAGGAAATGAAAATAGTTTGAAATTAGTTTTTCCCGTCTCTTTTATATAATTTGCTCCCCAGCTTATATGTTCTTCCCAATTCCTTTGAAAGTTAGGATTTGTTGTTTTCTGTTTTTTTGAATTATTTAAATTTAATGTCTCTACTCTTTGTATTCTCATTTTTTACACACACTTTCTTTTTAATTTTTAAATTTAAAAAATTTGCTATTCTTCTTGTCTATATCCAAATTTTTTTAGGATATTATCTTTTTTTCTCCAGTCTTTTTCTACTTTGACCTCAAGCGATAAAAAGACTTTTTTCTCTGTAATTTCTTCTAATTCAACCCTCGCTTGAGTACCTATTAATTTAAGAAGGCTACCTCCTTTCCCTATTAAAATTCCTTTTTGGCTTTTTTGTTCACAATAAATAGTTGCATATATTCTATCGATATTTTCATCTTCTTCATACTTATCTATTTTAATGGCAACAGAATGTGGAATTTCATCTTTTGTATTTAATAAAATTTTCTCTCTTATAATTTCTTCTGTAACAGAGCGCATGCTCTCTTCTGTTACAATATCATCAGGATATAATTTTTCTCCATCTGGTAATTTTTTCAAAATATTTGAAATTAATGTATCTTTATTTCTACCTGTTTTTGCTGAAATTCGAACAAGTGGAATATTTTTATCAAAAAGAGTTTTATAACTTATTAAATTTTCTTCAATTTTTTGTGGATTTTTAATTTTATCTAGCTTATTCATTACTAATATTACAGGGGTATCGGTTTTGTTTAGAATATTTTCTACTATCCATTTATCCCCTTTACCCGCAGGTTCTGTTCCATCAACTAGAAATAGTATTAAATCCGCATCTGGAACAGCTACCTTTACTTCATCTAGCAAAAACTCTCCAAGCTTATTAAGTGGACGATGTACACCAGGAGTGTCGACAAAAATTATTTGTCCATTCTCATCTGTTAATATTCCCTTAATTCTTTTTCTCGTTGTCTGTGCCTTATCTGTTGTAATGACTATCTTTTGACCCAATATCTGATTCAAAAGAGTAGACTTTCCAACATTAGGACGACCTAATATTGTAACAAATCCACACTTCATATTTTAAGTATATCAAAAACAAAATTATGTAAATAGTCTTTACATTTCTTAATAATAAGTCAATTTTTAGTAAAAAGAATACTTTTTATGAATATAGGATATTAAAAAGGGATATTTATGACAAACTTTATGAACATACAACTACCTGCTGGCATGGTTGGAACTGGAGCCTTTAGTGGAACATTTGGGAATCCTTGGGGAGGATTTTCTTCAACATCCTCTTCTAGTACTTCAACTGTAAATGAAAGTTATGAAGATTATAAAAAGCGTCTAGAAAAAGAACGTGCTGAAAAAGCGAAGGCTCATCAAGCTACATTAGATACAGCTCAGTTAGAAAAAGATAAAGAAGAAGTCAAAAAAACTCTAGGACTAGATACTACAATAAAAGATTTAGAGACTACAAAAAAGGATATAGAAAATAATACAGATAAAAAAACAGGCACAAGTTCTATCGTTGCAAAACGAACAAAGGAAGATAGTTTTTTTACAAAAGCTGGACGTTGGCTTTCTAATGCAGGAACTGCAGTTGTAAATATTGGTAAAGGTCTTGTAGGTATAGAAAAAGATGGTTCTTGGAATTGGAAAAAGTGTCTTAAAAATGTTGCAATAACAACTGCAGCAGTAGGAGCAAGCTTTATACCAGTAGTTGGTCCAATTATTGGATATGGAATGCTAGCAGGTGGAGTTGCTTTAGGTGGCATTGGTATAGCAAAAGGTGTTTCTCAACTTAAAAACGCCAAAACAGATGCTGAAAAAGATAAGGCACAACAAGATATTTGTACAAATGCATTGACTACAGCATTATCATTGTTTGGTCTAAGAGGTTTAGGTAAAAGCTTGAGAGTTGGTGCTGCAACATCTGCTACAACTACACCAGGTGTTACTATGGCAAAAGCTAGTGCAGCTACATCTAGATCTGGTCTAGTCGGTAAAACTATTGAAGCTGCTTCAAACTTTGGACGTGATATAACAGTAAATGCTTTTAGAGCAACTTCAAATGCTGTAAGAACAGATATTGCAGCTGTTAATATAGCTGGTGGTGGTGCTTCCGGTGCAGCTAAAGTTTGGTGGCAAAGGGTAAGTAATGGTATTAAGAATTTTAATAACTATAAGCATAAATACGATGAAAAAATTAAGAATATGGAAGCTAAAATTCAAAATGAGATGGATGCTATTGATGCAGAATTATTAGCAACTCCACTTTCTGAACAAAATAAGATTGCCTTATTAAGGGAACAAAAATTCTTATTGAATAAAAATAAATTAGAGTTAAGAAATTTGGGTAATGTTAAATCAAAAGCTGATTTTGACAAGCTTCTTACAGAAAATTCTGCAACAAAAGTGATTGAAAGAATGAAAGGATACACTCAAGATGCAGCTGGAAATTATGAAATTTATGGAAGAAGCATTAGTCCAAGTGAATATAAATCATTTATGGATGGTATGGTAAAAAATCAAAAAGCTTATCAAAAGGGTATGAACGATATTGTTGAATTAAAAGCTGCTGTAATGAGAAAGCTTGCAAAAGATCCTACAATGAATGCATCTGCATTAAATGAATATGTGCCAAATGCAGCAACTCAAACAAGGTCAATATGGAAGCCTTCTACTTATCGTAAAAATAATTACCAAATAGCTATAGGTGGTAATAGTCCTGGATATGGTATAAGATTTATGAAAGCAACTCTAAAACGTCCGGAATTATATGCAGTAGCATATGGAAATCAAATGATTAATCCACAGTATTCAGCTCCATTTTTATTCGGACAAGAACTCTCTAAAGAAGAAGCTAAGGACCAATTAGCAATGATAGATGAGAATTTAGCAATATATCAAGAATATGAAAAAGCAATTGATAATGCTAAGTCAAAAGACGAATTAGCACAAATCGTTACTCAACTTTCTTCACAAAATGAACAAGGACAAACTGAAGAAACTCAAAATGCAGAAGCTAATTCTAGTGAAAAATCTAAAGAATAATTATTTAATAGGGGATAAAATTACCATTTCGCAATTTTTGCAATCAAATTTAAGTGGGAATTTTATCCCTTTTTCATCTAATAAAACAATTTCTTGAGGGGATTTACAAATCCCTAGAGCATATTTTATGCAATGTTTTGTTCGCATAATTTCTACTTGTCGATTGGGTCTTGTTTTTTCAAAAGCTGGCTCTAAAATTTTACAATTGCATTGGTTATAAAAATCTTCAGCTTCTTGGTTATAAACATTTCCCTTATAATCAAACTTTTGTTTATAAAAATTCGTGTATTTCATCACATTTTGAAATTCTTTTGGATAATTAAGAACTCTTTTTTGCATTAGTTTGTCAAATAGTTCACGCCTTAATTTATTTATCTCACTTACTGGCATAAATGGAATGTCTGAATTTATTTCAATATTTTCTATAAAAAAGTCGCTATCGCCAGTCTTAGAAAATTGTTTTATGAAAGTTTCTTTCATTTTATCTGGATTTTTTGCAACTTCTATTGAATCTAATTTTTCTATAATAGAAATATTATCTTCATCAATAATTTTTACGCTTCCATTTTGAACAATTATATTTATCCCAACTTGTCTTTTTAGTGGTGAATTTAGTTTTTTTTCAAAATCAACATCATTGTTTCGGAATATTTTATCTCCAATATTGATTTTTACTTGTTTATTTGGATAAATTTTATCTCCTTCTACTTTATTTACTAAGAAGCCATTATCGCCAAAGACCAGACCATCTTGAGGATGAATATTTTTATCGGTATTTATTCTTATATAGTTATTTTTTACCTCGATTACTTTTCCTAAATATTCTCCTTGAGACTTAGGAGAAGATAAATTAAAGCATTCTTTTCTTTTTTCAAGAAAATAATCAGTAAAGCCTCTATTAAAACTTTTTTCAGGATTAGGTTCAAATGGGAAGGTAGATTTACCTGATGAGATTTTTTGAGAATATTTATCAAGTTCTTTTCTATAAAATGCGACTATATTTTTAACGTAATTTATATCTTTTAATCGACCTTCTATTTTGAAAGAAAATACTCCATTATCAAGCATTGTTTTTATATACTTGGAAGCATTAAAATCTTTAAGTGATAGTGCATAGATATCTTTAGCTAGGATTTTTCCTGATGTTGTTTCAACGGTATACTTTTTTCTGCAAGGCTGAGCACATTCTCCTCTATTAGCTGAGCGTCCTCCAATAAATTCGCTTAAATAACATTGTCCGCTATAAGAAACACATAAAGCTCCATGTACAAAAGCTTCAAGTTCTAAATTAGGACATCTTTTATGTATTTCTTTAATTTTTTCTAAAGATAATTCTCTTGCAAGAACAACTCTTGAAACTCCAATTCTACTAAAAAATTCAAATTTCTCAATATCTCGATTGTCGCATTGAGTGCTCATATGTATTGGAAGATTTATTTTTTCATCTATACATTTTTTTAATAGTCCCATATCTTGAATTATTATTGCATCAATTCCAATATTACTAAGATTTTTTATTAAATTAAAAGCTTCAATTAATTCATTATCATCAAGTATTGTATTAACTGTAACAAAAACTTTAGCCCAAAATTTATGGGCATAATCTACAACTTCTTTAATATCATTCAAAGAGTTAGATGCATTTTTTCTAGCTCCAAAAGAATTTGCACCAATGTATATAGCATCTGCCCCTGCATCAATTGCAGCTATTGCAGTTTCTTTATTTTTCGCAGGTGCTAGAAGTTCTGATTTAATCATTACATTTACCACATTTTAGAAGTTTTGAAAAGAAAGATAAGAAATTACCTTCATTTTCAGCCTTTTCTTTGTAGCTTTCATAATTGTCTTTGACAAAACTGTTTCTAGGGTCAATAGTTTTTAGCTTTTCAATATAATCAAAAGCACCTCTATTATCGCCAATAGATTCTCTAAATTCGGCTAATTTTTGTAATGCAGTTTTATTATTAGGCTCAATATCAAGCAGTTTTTCATAAAACTCAGAAGCTTTCGTTTTATCCCCTTCTGTTTCTAATAAAACTGCAATAGTTTCTATTAAATCGGAATCTGTATCATTGAATCTATATGCAGTCATATATTCATTTAGTGCTACGTCTTTTTCACCTCTTAAAATATTGTATTTGCCCCAATTTACATGTTCATTAAAAGAATCTCCTTGTTTTTCATAAATTAAGGCTCTCATTTGGTATATTAAAGGTGAGTTTTTGTCTAGTTTTGCATACTCATCAATTTCTTTAAAAGCTTCATCAAACATTTCTTTTTGGAAATAATATTGAGCTAAAAGTGAGTGGAAAGTTTTATCCTTGTTATAATTTGATTTTATTTCCATTAGAATCTGATAGCCCTCTTCATTTTTATCCATGTCAAATAAAGCTCTAGCTTTTGTTAATTCATTTTTAGTTATTTCATAAGCTTTTTGAGGTTGAGAATTTCTAATATAGTATCCAGCTAAAATTTCATCAAATTCGTTTGAATTTCTTTCGCTTTTACCTCTCTCAAGAATTTGAATAGCAGATACTAATCCTTCTGTTTTTTCATATAATTCAGCAAGTTTTAAGAAAATTACAGGATTTTTTTCATCATAATCAGAAATTTTTAAATATTCATCAATTGCTTCATTTAATTTTCCTTGACCTTCACATAGTCCAGCGAGTAGATATCTTGCAGGAAGAGCTTCTTCTGCATCTTTAGCTTGATCTATTGCTTTTTTATAATCATTTTTTGCATGACTCATTTGTTGTTGTAAAGCATGTAAATTACCTCTTAGTAGGTAGTACTTAAATCTATCTTCATTTGCAAAAATATCAATAAGTTGCTCATGTGCAAGTATATTAGGAGGATCTAGTTCTAAAATTTTTGCATAATAAGTTTTAGCATCTTCTGTTTTTTCAAGAATAAGTGCTAAATGTCCAAGTTTTGTTAATAAGTCTATGCTGTCTTGTTTTTTTTCAAATAGTTTTTTATATTCAGCATAAGCTTCTTCATATTTCTCTTCTTGTTCTAATTGTTCTGCTAAAGTCATTTGAGTCTCCTAGTTAAATTTATTTTGAGCGATTGCAATACCTTCTTTAAAATAACATTCAATACCATCTTTTGCTTTTGATATTGTAGATTTTAAAATATCAAGCTCTTCTTTTGAAAAATTTTGTAACACAAATACTTCTGATGGTATATTAGGCTGAGGACCAATTCCTATTTTTAAGCGGGCAATATTATTCGTACCCAAGTGTTTAATGACTGATTTTATACCATTATGTCCCCCATCAGAGCCATTTGCCCTAAATCTTATTTTACCTAATTCTAATGATAGGTCATCATATATTATTAGAATATCTTCTATTTTGATTTTATAATAGTCCATAACAGCTCTTACAGCTTCACCTGAAAGATTCATAAACGTTGTAGGTTTAATAAGCAAATAGTCTTCATATCCATCTCTTATATTAGTCATAAGACATTTTAATTTTGAATTTTCTCGATAATTCAAATTAGAATTAAGCGCAAAACTATCTATTACCATAAACCCTGCGTTATGTCTTGTGAAAATGTATTTATCTCCGATATTGCCTAGTCCTACAATTAATTTCATTTTATTTAAAACGCCTCATGTTTTTCATCATTTGATGTGCTGAAAGTTTAGCTCCTGCAGAACCCATTTTACCCATTAAATTACCCATGTTCTTTTTGACATCGGAAAAACCTTTCATAACTTGTCTCATCTGTTCAAATTGACTGATGAACATATTTACATCATGCAAAGGTATTCCGCTACCTTGTGCGATTCTTTTTTTACGGGATGAATTCATTAATTCAGGATGCTCTCTTTCTTCAGGTGTCATACTTTGGATAAATACTTCAATTCTTTTGAATTGTTTTTCACCCTCATGAGAAATTTTTTGTCTGTCATCTTTAGAAATTTTAAGCCCTGGAATCATGCCTAATAATTGATCCATTGAGCCAAACATCTTCATTTGAGATTGCATTTTAAGAAAATCATTGAAAGAAAACTCAGCTTTAGCCATTTTCTTTTCCATTTCCTTAGCAGTTTTTTCATCAAAGACTTCTTGAGCTCTTTCTACTAGTGATACAATATCTCCCATTCCTAGGATTCTGGTAGCCATTCTTTCAGGATAAAAATCTTCAAGTGCATTTAATTTTTCACCGGTACCTGTAAGTTTTATAGGTTTTCCTGTGCAGTAAACAACACTTAATGCCGCGCCCCCCCTTGAGTCGCCGTCAAGTTTTGTAAGTACTAAGCCTGTAATATCCAGTTGAGCATTGAAGTTTTCTGCTACATTTACAGCTTCTTGACCTGTCATTGAGTCAATTACAAGAAGTTTTTCAGACGGATGGAAAATCCTATCAATAAGTAATAGCTCGGCCATCATTTCTGTATCAATTTGCAAACGTCCAGCTGTATCAAGAATTAGTGTATTAAATCCGTTTTCTTTTGCATAATTTATAGCATTTTGGATTATAGACTGAACATCCTGTGAATTTTCTTCCGAATACACAGGAATATCGATTTGTTCTCCAAGGGTTTTTAATTGTGTAATAGCAGCAGGTCTGTATACGTCACATGCAACAAGCAATGGATTGCGTTTTTCCTTTTTTAGTTTTACTGCAAGTTTCGCAGAAGAGGTTGTTTTACCACATCCTTGAAGACCTAACATCATTATCAGGTTAGGATGCCCAGAAAAATCAAGAGGCTTAACTTCTTTTCCAAGTAACTCAACGAGCTCATCATGTACAATTTTTACTAATTGTTGTGAAGGATTAATTCCTTGTAGAACATTTTCACCTTCAGCTTTATCTTTAATATTAGATATAAATGCTTTTACTACTCGCAAGTTAACGTCAGCTTCTAATAAAGCTCGTCTGATTTCTCTAAGAGCATCTTGCATATTATCTTGCGTAAGTTCTTTTTGTCCTGCCGTTTTAGCTATAATATCTTGTAATCTATCTGATAATGAATCGAACATTAATCCTTCCCCTGTATATACGATACAGGGTTAAGAATAACATAAACATGAAATTATGAGAATATACTAAATGTTCTTTCAGTATTATCGTTTCTGACAGATTCAATACCTTTTATCATTTCATCTATGGCTGCTTGTTCTGTTTGTAAATCCTTCATTCTTGTATCAACGCGAGTTTCTTTTTCATTAATAATACTTTTTTCATATTCATAATCTGCAAGTGCTTCGTTAGCAGCATCAGAATCATTCACAGGAACTATATTATCAAAGTTTGTTGCAATATTGCTATCATACTCGTAATAGTTTTTTCCATTCTCATCTGTAGCACTTGACATTGTAGTAATGTAGTATTGATTGTTTTGAAGCATTTGATTTAAATAGTCGGTATCTTCTACTTTAGAATTATATTCCCAACCTTTTTCTGCTATTGCAGTAAATAATTTATCGTAGAATGCTATTTCTGTTTCATTTGAAGAGGTCAATGCTTGGTTGTTTGCATCAAGGGCTTTGTTGTATTCTTCCATTGCTGCGTCGTATTGTGTTTGCCAATCACTATGCTTTGTTTCCCAATCTTTATAGTCGGTAGAATCTTTATCTCTCCAGGCATATTCCATTGTTCCATAAGAATTTTCTTCTACATCTCCGCCTTCAGCAGCATAGCGCCCTAATATATTTTCCATTGCAATATCAAGGTCAAGTGTATAGTTATTTCCATCTTTTCTTAGCGGGCTTGCTTCATTACTTAAAACATCTTCTGAACTTAAATTAACTGATTGTTCATCATAAAATGCATTGCATGCAGCTTCAAAAGCTTCTTTGTCCTCATCGCCCAAATATTTGCCCATATTATTTGCGAGTGTGTCTAAGAATGTTTTTAAATTATTTTTTGCATTTGCAGAAGTTCCTAAACTAAGTGTTCCACCATCAGCAACTTCTACTCCTGATATAGTACCAGCTTTTTCAATAAATTCACTTGCTGTAGCAGTTTTTACTGGTTCTTCAGGTTCAATAAGTTGGTTAACTTTATCAGCAGCGGCATTTAGTGCAGCATTACTAGATGCTGCATTATTAATGTCTTCTTCGCTTAATCCTGTACAAAGACTAGCAAGAATTTGAGAGCGGACTGCTTCATAATTTCCACCTGATGCACCGCTAGAAGAAATCATTTCTGCATATTTTTTGTATTTATTATCGATTAAAACTGCACCATTACCATTTGTGATTATATAAGGTGTATTATTATTTACACTTGATGGTGTCATTAAGTTAGAATAACTTAAATCAACATATGATACTCCAGAGTTATTTGTCCATTTTAAGACTTTAGAATTTAAAGCTTCTTGATAATCCTTTGTAACATTTTTCATTTCTCTTGTAAGGGAAGTCTTTTCAAGCGACAAGTGTTGAAGCTGACGTCCGATATCATTTTTTCGGCCAGTCAGTTGTAACAATCTAACTTGTGATGCTGCCATTCCCATAGAGTTCTTTCCTTTATAAGTTTCCCTTTTATATTATTTATTACGGCATAATTCGATTAAAACTTTAACAAATTAGAAAAATCGTTACATAACTTAATATAATCTTATTAAGATTTTTTGTTTTGTTTGTTTTTTAGTATAAAAACAAGCGGTATTACAAGTATCATACAAAGTGCTAGGACTGTAAAAACATCAAAAAAAGCACTCAATCTAGCTTGTTGCAATAAACTATTATACAGACTTCCTGCGGCTTTTCTTTCGGCAGTAGGAGCAGAGTAATATCTCAAAAATTTGTCACCTAAAATCGATAATTTATACTGAAATATAGGATTATGAGGAGATAAATGTTCTACTAAATAATTTTGTCTTACTTGAGAAACTCGTGCAATAAAAGTTGATGAAATTGATGTTGCAACTGCTGTAATTATATTTTTAAATAAAGCGTGCAAAGCCGCAGCATCAGCATTTTTTGATGCAGGTAGAGTATTAAAAGAAAGAGCTGTAATAGGAACAAAAGCTGTTGGGACTCCAATACATAATAATAAATTAGGGAGTACAATACTTTCCATAGATGATGTAGGGTTCATTTGTGTAAGCATAAGTACTGATATTGCCATAATTAAGAAACCTATAGTTGCTAAAACTCTACTTTCTACATATTTTGAAATTTCTCCTACAACTAATAATCCAATAAAGCATATTATTGCCCTTGGAAACATTGCTAGACCTGACATAGAAGGGCTATATCCTAATAAACTTTGAACAAACATAGGAACTAGTAGTAGGGTTGAATAAATCATTATATTTATAAAAGAGCTTGCAATTGTTCCAAATAAAAAATTTCTATCTTTAAATACTCTAATGTCTATAACTGGATATTTATATTCCAATTCCCAAACATAGAAAAATACAAAAGAAAATATGCAAATACCTGTAAGCCAACAAATCCAAGTCTCATCAAACCAGTTATGTTGTTGTCCTTTGTCTAGGACGATTTGCATGCAAGCCATTGCAATTACAATAGAAATGTATCCGATTATATCAAATTTTTTGTTATATTTTAGTTTTACAGGCTCATCATTTGGGACTAGAAATTTTACCATTATTAAGGAAAGAATTGATAAAGGTATATTAACGATAAAAATCCATTGCCAAGAATAATTGTCAGTTAAATAACCTCCAATAAATGGGCCTGCAAGAGGGGAAAACATAGCTGCAACACCAAATAGTCCCATCGCAACACCTCTTTGTTCTGGTGGGAATACTTCTAATAGCACAGCTTGACAAAGTGGGAGTATACAGCCACTTCCAATACCTTGCACAAGTCTTGCTAAAATAAGAGCTTGTAAATTGGGTGCGATAACACACAATAGGCAACCTAGGGCAAATACAGCTATACTATAAATAAACAATAGTTTCTTTCCAATTAGTTTTACCAAATATCCTGTGACAGGAAGCATTAGACCACCTGAAATAATATAACAAGTAATTACAGTATTGGATTCATACTGAGTAGCGCCATAAAATCCTGCAATATGCGGCTGACTGACGTTTGTTCCTGATGATGCTGCAAGTGCTAAAAAAGAAGGTAATAATACTGCTAGTGCAATAATAAATGGATTTAGCTTCTTTGTATCCTGTTCTGTTATATTTGCAGCATCATCTGCCATTGTCTTTTCTCCATAATATTTCTAACTAGTGTAAAATCATAACATTACTTTATTTTAACTTTTGGCACAACAGACATACCAGGAACGATATTATATTTTGATATGTCTTCATCAAAAACGATTTTTACAGGAACTCTTTGTACAATTTTTACATAACTACCTACAGCGTTTTCTGGAGGAAAAAGACTAGATTTGGCACCGGTAGCTCTTTGTATGCTTTCCACATGTCCCTTAAAACGTTTTCCGGGATAAGTATCAACTTTTATCTTGACTGGCTGTCCTTCTTTCATGTGTGTTAGTTGAATCTCTTTAAAATTTGCGACTACCCAAACTTGATTTGGAACAATACTCATAAGAGGTTGTCCTACTTTTACATAATTCCCTTTTTCTACACTTCTAGCTGAAATTTTTCCTGATTGTGGTGCATAAATTTTAGTATAAGCTAAGTCGAGTTTTGCTTTTTCTATTTCAGCTTCTAATCTTTTTATCAATGCTTCATCAGCTTGTGTCTTTGCTTTTCCTGAATCAAGAGCGTGCATCGATGCTCTTGAACTTTCTTGTGCAGCATTGTAATTAGCTTGTGCAACATCTAGATTTGTTTTACTTTTTTCAAAATCTTGTTTTGATACTATACCATCTTTATAAAGTTCTTTGTATCTAGCAAAATCTCTTTGGGCAAATTCTAGAGTAGATGAAGCTGATGAAATATCTTCAAATGATTTATTAACCTTTGAAGCACTCTCATCTACTTGTTTTTCAGAAATGTTTAGCCCTGCTTTAGCTTCTGCTAACTTCGCCTCTGCCTGAGCTAGAGCCACTTCAAAATCTTTAGGGTCGAGCTCGACTAAAAGTGTTCCAGCTTTTACATCTTGGTTATCATCGACTAAAAGATTAACTACTGGGGCTGCAACCCTTGGTGCTACAGAAACCAAACGGCCTTCTACAAAAGCATCATCGGTAGATTGAAAATAAGTTGAATGTATTGCTGCATAAATTCCTAATAAAACCAGTAATACCGCTGTTATTGTAGGTACAATTACTCTTTTCTTTTTGTATTCAGGACGTCTTTTTTTTAATCGTCTTTTTGCTTCTTTTATAAATTCCGCATTATGTTTATCTTCATGTCTTTTTGCCATAATATCACCTAAATTTGTAAAAATGTTTTTTCTTTTAAATTATCTTCGATCTTATCTAATACTTTTAAAAAATTTTCTACCTCTTCAATACTTAGACCTTCTACTGAGGTGTTCCATATCCTTAAAATTGTAGGCAGTAAGCTTTCACAAATATCTTTTCCTTTTTGAGTTATATATAATTTTTTTACCTGTCGACCTTCTGCTTCTAAAGAAGATTTTAAATAACCTTTTTCTTCCAAAATGGATACTATTCTAGTTATATTAGATCTATCTTTATATGTAATATTTGCAAGTTGTCTTAAATACATTCCATCGTTTTCTTTTAGTGCATTTAAAACTGTGAATTGCTCAGGTCTTAGTTCACAACCGTCTTTAGCAAAACTCTGTATCGCAAAGACTTTTGATAAGAGTCCTGCTCTAGATATTCTCATTCCAATTTTATGTTTTAGTAAAATTTCTTGTTCCATAATTTTTCTTGTGTTATTATAATAACACAAGAAGGATAAGTGTAAAGATGACATTTAAAAATTTATTAACAATTTTAATTTTATTATTATTTGCAAGTCCTATATTGGCTGCTGAAAAAATAAATAAATTTGATTATATAAATATGCCTTGGTGGAAAAATTATAATGATGAAATTTTATTAGGGCATTTGCAGACTCTATATAATAATAATCATGATTTGAAGATTGCAGAATATAATACTAAACAAGCTGAAGAAAATATAAGATTGATAGGTTCTAATCAACTTCCTCAAGTAGGTTTTGATGGGAGTCTTTCTAGAGTTCTAAGCGGGCCTCAAACAGAATTCGGATCAGTAATAATTCCTGAATATTCTCAAAATGAGCTGTTTTTACCATTAAGAGCGTCTTATGAAATTGATATTTGGGGGCAAAATTATTTAAATAGAAAAAGTGCCAAAAAGCAAAAGGAAATAGTCTCTGAGCAAGAGCGCGCAACTTATATTTATTTGACTTCTAGTTTTTGTGCTAACTATTATAATTTGATAAAAGCTGATGAAACTGAAAAAATATTGAGTGAAATTATTTCATTACAGACTCAAATAGTAAAAATGACAGAAAAAAAATATAATGCCGGACTAGCTTCTATAAATGAACTTCTTAGCGAGAAACAGATTTTAGTAAAGTTTGAACAAGATTTAAATAAAATAAAAGAGGATAGAAAGGTTATTAATAGTGAGTTAGTAACTTTACTTGCATTGAAGTCTGATAAGGAAATTGAACATTCAAATTTTGATTCTATTTCTTGTCCTAATACTCCAGATAGCTTGGCTATGACTATAATAAAGTATCGTCCTGATTTAATAAGCTCAGAAAAATACGCACAAAAGGCAGGGTTAGATGTAAGAGTTGCAAAGAGAGATTTTTTACCTAAATTCTTTTTATATGGAAATCTTGGATTTAACGCTTATCGTTGGAATAGAATGTTTGCGAATGAAACATTTTTGTCAAATATAGGAATAGCGCCAAGCTGGGATATTTTTACCGGTGGAGCTAAGCTAGCAAGATTTAGGATAAACAAATATGAATATAAAAAAGCTGCAGAAAAGTATAAAAAAACAGTTTTGACTTCTATTCAAGAAGTTAATGATGCTCTAGTTGAGACAAAAACAGCTAAAGCTAATCTTATAAAATCACAAGAAGATTTAGAGTTAGAAAAAGAAAAACATGCCTTATCTGAAAAACAGTTTAATATAGGTGATTCTTCTAAGCTATATGAGTTGAAATCACAAGTAAGTCTGCTTTTAGTAAAACAAAGAAATGTTACTTATACAATTAACAATGTGATATCTACTATATCTTTATATAATGCAGTAGGTGGAGTTGATTATACAAATGTGGAAAATCTATAAAAAGAATAAAGCTGTATATTTTAATGTTTTATGCTAGAATTAAATCGTATAAATTTGAATAAGGAGTATTTGTATATGAAAATTAGAGCAAGTCATATTTTAGTAGATACAAAAGAACAAGCAGAAAATCTTTTATTAGACATAGAAAATGGTGTATCATTTGAAGATTTAGCAAAAGAATATTCAAAATGTCCATCAGGAAGAGATGGGGGAGATTTACGCTGGTTTGGTAAAGGAATGATGGTGAAACCATTTGAAGATGCTGCTTTTGCTCTAAAAAAAGGTGAAATTTCAAAGCCTGTAGAAACTCAATTTGGATGGCATTTAATAAAACTTACTGACATTGATGAATAGATTCATTAATTTGTAAGTTGATTTTGAAGGCTCTTTAATGAACAAGCTTCTAAGAAATTTAAATCTTGATTATCTTTTGATATGCTGCACTAATGAGTATCTTGTGGAGTATCCTTTGTTATCTGAAAATGCTAGATATGTTTTGACAGGGTTTTCAGGTTCTACGGGTGATGCTTTGATTACTAATGATGGAATTTATCTTTTTGTTGATGGTAGGTATCATACTCAAGCTGATAATGAAGCGAAAGTTGGAGTCAAGGTTGTAAAACTAAGAATTGGACAAAATCAGGATGATGAAATCAAAAAATTGATTGATCCAAATAAAAAATTAGGAATAGTAGCTAAAAAAGTTTCTCAATCAAGATTGGAGAAGTTTAGCGGATATAATATTAGACTCCTTGATTGTGATCCTGTAAATGATTTTGTTGAAGAACATTCTAAGGATTATTCAAAAGCTTTTGTAGAAAAAAATATTATT
Organism: Candidatus Gastranaerophilales bacterium; assembly: GCA_944325535.1. Classification (GTDB taxonomy): domain Bacteria; phylum Cyanobacteriota; class Vampirovibrionia; order Gastranaerophilales; family Gastranaerophilaceae; genus CAG-196. The sequence goes on along the minus strand of CALVAL010000007.1, from coordinate 28,240 downwards.
TTTGAGAAGGCTACCTATATTTCTAACTTAGAAGAGGTTTCATATCTTACTGGACTTAGAGACTTTTCTAAGGATTGTTCAGCTAAAATTTGGGCAACATTATTTATTGATAAAGATCAGAAAGTTTTATTTAAAGATAAAAGTAACTGTTATGCTTTTTTGAAAAATTATGAAGGCGAGATTGTAGTTGATAAAAATTCTATAAATGCATATGAATATAGCTTGATAAAAAATCCAGTTCATAATTTTTCAAAGGTTAAGAAAATAATGTCTATAAAATCTAGTGATGAATTAGATGCTTATAAATATGCCTTTAAACGAACAGATTTAGCTTTAAAGGCTACAAGAGAATATATCTTATCTAATGATAATTTATCAGAATATGATATTTCAGAAAGATTGAGAGAAGAATTTATAAATTATGGTGCAAAATCTCTAAGCTTTAATTCTATAGTCGCGATTGATAAAAATTCTGCACTCGCACACTACTCTAAGAATTCAAAAGATGAAATTTTAAAAGATGGCTCTTTAGTGTTGATTGATTGTGGAGCCTATTATGAAAGTGGACTTGCAACTGATATAACAAGAGTTTTTGTAAAAGGATCTCCAAGTGAAATGCAAAAAAGAGTCTATACTATGGTACTAAAAGCTTTCTTAAATTCCTATAATTCCAATAAGGAAACCGGCTTTGAAATTGATACTTTAGCACATTCAATTTTAGATAATGCAATTGATGGATTTACCTTTGGACACGGTCTAGGGCATGGAATAGGTATAAATGTACATGAGGCACCTCCAAATTTATCGCAGAACGAAATTGCAAAAGCTAAAATCGAAAATGGGATGACTTTTACTATTGAGCCAGGTCTATATAATCCAAATTCTTTTGGGGTAAGGTTAGAAAACTCTTGTTATAAATGCAACGACAAAATTTGTTCTTTTACATCTATGGGGTATGAGAAAAAATTGATAGATTTTGATATGCTTAATGAACAAGAAAAAATATGGCTTAAGGAATTTGAACTATTATGAAAATAACTAGTGTTAATAATGAGCTTGTAAAAGAAACTGCTAAACTTTTGCAAAAAAAATATAGAATAGATTCTTTTATTCTAGAAGGTGAAAAATCTATAGCGGAAGCTATAGAGGCAGGAATCGAAATTTTGCATATTTTTGTAGATGATAAATCTTCACTTTTTGCTGATTGTAAATCAAGAATCGAAACTAATGAGGCGGTTCTTTCGAAAATTTCTTCAACTACGACTCCTCCAAAAGCAGTTGCAGTTGCGAGAAAGTGTAATTATTTATGGAAAGATGATTATAATAAAGTTATTTTATTGGAAAATATAAAAGATGCTGGAAATCTTGGAACTATTTTACGAACCTCTGCTGCATTTGGAGCTGATGCTGTAATTTTATATGGAGATACAGTAGATTTATATAATCCAAAGTGTGTAAGATCTTCAGTTGGGAATTTATGGAAAATTCCAGTATTTGAAATAACTGATTTTAAAGAGTTGAGTTCAAAATTTAGAACATATGAAAGAATAGCAACACTACCTAAGTCTGATAAATCAATTTGGTTGAATGATTATAAAAATATTTCTGAGAAAATTCTTGTGATGTTTGGCTCAGAAGCAGATGGGCTAAGTGATGATTTGAAAAAAATTGCTACTCAAAACTTAACAATAGAAATGTCAGAGAATGTTGAATCATTAAACTTAAGTATTTCCGTTGGAGTCGTCTTATATAAATTATTTAAAAACTAACCTCTTGTATTAGTATTTTCAAATACGACTCTACTTTGGCTAAGAGCTAGCATTTTCAATGAACATTCTCCTTGAGCTCTATCAATAACACCAATTGAAGATAGTCTTGCTACTACAAATTCATTTAGCTCTTCTGGTGAAATAAATAGTGGACAAGTATCATTACAGACTTTATTTTCAGAAAAAGGACAAGTTTTTACTGGAATTCCATCCATAAATTTTATGCCTCCTCAAGTTCATTTAGAGCTTGTTCTAATTGTTCATTATTAGGAGCCTTACCATGCCATTCTGCTTTATTTTCCATAAATGAGCAACCTTTACCTTTTGTTGTGTTTGCAATTATTGCGCAAGGTTTGTTGCATTTTTTAGCTTGTTCTACTGCATTATATATTTCATCAAAGTTATGTCCATCAATTTCTAATACTTCCCAGTTAAAAGCTTTTAATTTGTCACTGAGATTGTCTAGTGCCATGACATTTTCTGTGCATCCATCAATTTGAAGTCTGTTTCTATCAATAATTGCAATTAGATTATCGAGTTTTCTATGAGCAGCTTGCATGAATGCTTCCCAGCAAGAACCTTCTTGCAGTTCACCATCTCCAGTATATACAACAACATTCGCTGGATTATTCTTTAGTTTAAGACCTAATGCAATGCCGCATCCGATTGAAAGTCCTTGTCCTAATGATCCTGTAGAAGTCTCTACACCTTCAATATAATTTTTTGCAGGATGACCTTGTAATCTGGATTTAAACTTTCTGAAAGTCATTAACTCTTCTTCTTCAATAATACCAATTTCTGCAAGTATAGAGTATAAAAGTGGCGATGCATGCCCTTTTGATAGAATAAATCTATCTCTATTTTCAAAATTTTCATCTTGATTCCATTTTTTAGGAATGTTAAGTGATTTAGTAAATAATACTGTTAAAATATCCGCACCAGATAGAGAACCTCCAGGATGACCTGATTTAGCATTATTTACCATTTTAAGGATGTTTATTCTTACATTACAAGCTTTTTTCTTAAGCTCAATTTTTTCATTTTCTTGGAGCATTGCCTCTCCTCTCTTATATTTTATCTTTATACGTTAAAACTTTTATTAAAAACATTGGTAATGTTGGGAATATTCTTTTGAATCTTGATGGCTGAGTAACTGTTCTATATAGCCATTCAAGTCCAAGTATTTGAAATATTCTAGGTGCTCGCTTTACATATCCTGACCAAACATCTAAGCTGCCGCCTATACCTATCATTAAAGCTGGGTTTAAAACTTTTTTTGCATTAAAAATGAATTCTTCTTGTCTTGGAGAGCCTAATGCTACTAAAATAAGTTTTGGAGATTTAGCTTTTAGTTGGCAATAAATTTCTTCATCGTTGTTAAAATATCCATTATGTGAATAGACAATATTTAGACCTGAAATTTCTTTTTTTAGATTTTCTACGGCTTTTGTAATAACCTCTTCTTTTGCACCAATAATAGCTACAGGAATACTATTTTGAGCGGATTCTTTAAGGAGTTTTTTTGCAAAATCTATGCCAGGAATTCTTTGAATTCTTTTGCCAGTAAGTCTAAGTCCTAACTCAATTCCAATCCCATCAGCAATAACCATTTCTGCATTATTTACAATATTAGCAAATGCAGGATCTTTTTCTGCATTCTGAAACATTTCAGGGTTAATGGTAATTACCTGTGAAACTTTAGGGCTATCTATAAGCTGTTTTGCTTTTTCAATACCCGCTTCAAAAGTTAAATCGTCAATATTAAATCCTAATAATTCTACACTCATAAATACATTATACTTGAAAAACGAAAAAAAGTAAGTTAAAATCTCAATTATATTACACAGTCTAGTGTAGTTAATTAAGAAAGGAGTTTTATATGAAAAAGTTTTTATCATTATTAACACTAGTAGCACTATCATCATTTATGGTTGTTAATGCTGCTGAATCAAGATTGGAAAATTATGTAAACAAAAAATTATCTCCTATTACACAAAAAGAAAAGGATTTTAATGCTAAAGTAGAAGCTCAGCAAAAAGCTAATGCAGCTAAACAAGAAGAGTATAAAAAGCAACAAGAAGCTCGTCAAGCAGCGTTAGAAAAACAAAAGCAAGAGGCTGCAGCAAGAAGACAAGCTACAAAAGATGCTGTACAAGCAGAAAAAGATTATTGGAATTCTATACTAAAAAGATAGGAGAGGATTTATTAAATGAAAAAGTTTTTGACAGCTTTAATGATACTTATTTTTACGTCATCGCTAGCTGCTAATGCTGCGGAGTCAAGATTTCAGAATTTCGTTGATAGGATGATTTCTCCAATTACAACAAGGGAAAAGAAATTAAATTCTCAAGCCGAAGCTCAGCGTAAGGCACGTGAAGCTAGACAAGCTCAATATGAAAAACAGAAAAAAGAACGTGAAAAAGCAATAAAAAAACAACAAAAAGAAAGACAAAAAGCTATAAAGAAAAGACAGCATGAAGCTGAAAAAAGACAAAAAGAAGCTCAAAAAAGAAGAGATAATACGAAAAAAGCTATAGAGTCTGAAACTCATTTTTGGAAGTCTATATTCAAAAAATAGAAACGTAAAGGAGGGTTTAAAACCTCCTTTATTTATTATATAATTAATTATTATGATAGATAGATATTCGCGCGAAGAAATAAAAAAGATTTGGGAATTAAATAATAAGTTTAAATATTATTTAGACGTAGAACTAGCTGTTTGTGAAGCTTATTCAAGACTAGGTATGGTTCCTCAAGTTAATCTAGATTACATAAAATCGAATGCTTCTTTTACTGTAGAAAGAATAGATGAAATTGAACGAGAAGTAAGGCATGATGTAATAGCTTTTTTAACTGCTGTTAATGAGTCAGTAGGACAAGAAAATGCTAAATACATACATATGGGACTTACTAGTTCTGATGTAATTGATACTGCATTTGCATTGCAAATTAAAGATAGTTCAAAAATAATTCTTAGTGATTTGAATGATTTAATAGCTACAATAAAAGATTTAGCTTTTAAGTATAAAAACACTATATGTATGGGACGCTCTCATGGAGTGCATGCTGAAGTGACGACCTTTGGGTTTAAGCTTCTTAACTGGTTAGATGAGCTAAATAGAGCAAAAGATAGTTTTGAATATTCATTAAAAGAAATTTTAGTAGGTCAAATTTCAGGTCCTGTTGGGACTTATAGTAATTTACCTGTAGAAATAGAGCCTATTACATGTGAAATATTGGGGCTAAATCCTGCAAAAATTTCTACTCAAATAATTTCAAGAGACAGACATGCTAAGTTTTTTTCTGAACTTGCACTAATAGCATCATTAGTAGAAAAGTATGCAACTGAAATAAGGCATTTACAAAAAACAGAAGTAAGGGAAGTCGAAGAAGGTTTTGGAAAAAATCAGAAAGGTTCTTCGGCGATGCCTCATAAAAAAAATCCTGTTTTATGTGAGAATTTATGTGGTTTAGCAAGAGTAGTGCGTTCAAACATGCTTGCAGCTTTTGAAAATATTAATCTTTGGCATGAACGTGATATTTCACATAGTTCTGCTGAGCGTATTATTTTCCCTGATTCATTAATATTAATAGATTTTATGTTGCATAGATTCAATAATGTTATGCAAAATCTTGTAGTGCATGAAGATAATATGTTAAAAAATACACAATTATATGGTGGAGTTGTGTATTCACAAAAAGTATTATTAAAATTAGTGGAAAAAGGCTATTCTAGAGAAGATGCTTATAGAATTGTACAGGCCCACGCTCTAAATGCTCTTAATGGTGGTGACTTTAAAGCCGGTTTGTTATCTGATAATAAAGTTATTGAGAAGATTACAGAGCAAGATCTAGAAGAATGCTTTGATACAAATGCTTATATGAAAAATATAAACAAAGTTTTTGCAAGATTTGAGGAATAGTATGAAAAAGTTTTTATTATCTTTACTAGCAGTGTTGGTACTTTCTATTTCAGTGCTAGCTCTTGAAAAACCAAGATGGGTAAGTTTACCGATTTATGTTTATATCCCTGAATATGGAAATATGAGCAAACTAATGATGCAAGCTTTTAACTCTTGGGAACAACGCTCAGATGGTCTTGTTAGGTTTAAATTTACATCATCACCTAATAATGCAAATATAGAAGTTGAATTTGTTGATTTTGTAGCAAATTGTAATGATGCAGGAGCTGTTGGCTGTACTGAAATGATGACTCGTGGTGGACAGTACTATAAATCATATGTGACAATAGGAACAAAAGAATATCTCAGAAAATATGAAGGAGGGCGTTATATTAGAAAAATCGTTACTCGTTCAAAAGATCATATTTATGGCGTGATGCTGCATGAAGCAGGTCATGCAATAGGTCTAGGACATTCTGCAAATAGCGGTAGTATTATGTATCCATATGATTTGGATTCTATGCAATATCTAACTGATGAAGATATGAAGCTTTTGTATAAAAAATATCACTAAATATCGACGTTATTCAATGATTTCACCTCCGACTTTTATATTTTTAAAATCAGAAGATTTAAGTTTTGAATTATTTAAATAAACATTACCTCCTATCTTTTGCAAATTTCCTAAATCAGTAATATTAGAGTTATCAAAAATTGCATCTCTTCCAATAGATTGTAAATTTCCAAGATTTGTTAATTTAGAATTTCCCAAATAAGCATTTTCTCCTATTAATTTTAAATGTCCTAGGTCTGTTATTTGAGAAACTCTAAAGTCGGCATCATTTCCAATTGATTCTAAATTTGATAAACTCTTAAGATTTGAATTTCTAAAATTTGCATAACCATTAATTTTTATAACATTTTTAAATAATTTATTTTCATCTATTCCTAGGTCTTTATATGTAAAATTTTTATCTGGCTGCATATATTCAGAAAGAATTAACTTATCTTTTTTATTGTTTTCTACTTTCAACCCAAATAATCTGTATATTTTTTCAAGTATATTGGTTTTACTTACCTTTTCTACTTTTATCCCAAAATATTCGTATGTTTTAGTTGCATCATTCGTTTTTATTACGTTAGCTAAATCTTGCTTTATTTTTTCAAATTTTTGTTTGACTAATTTTGCATCTTCAAGTTCTTGTTCTGTAAAAATATTTAATTTCAGATTATATTTGTTTACATGTTCTTCTATAACATCATAATATCCAAAAGGAATTTTAGAATTATTCAATTCTCCTTGGATTTCTTCTATTTCATCATATATAAATCTAATTCCTATTTTTGGTTCACCATTTTCTAAATAAATATGAAAATCTCCTTCTCTTAGGTATGGCTCTGCATTATATGATTTCGTACACCAGCTTTTATGCGAGAGTGTCTTTAATTTATCTACATTTGCTTCAAAATTCTCTGGATCATGTTCTTTTGATGGAATTACTACCCATTTTGTTCCTTTCTCGCCTGTTTTTGTATCATCAGAATAAAAAGCTCTTAATTTATTTTGGTACATTTTATTAAAATCAAATTGAGCTTTTTTATCTTTTTCTAATTCATTATTTAAGTTACTAACACAATCTGCTAATACCCCCTTATTCAAAGTCGAAGGTAAGTTATCATCTTTTTCACCAAGATTTTTAGTAATTGCTGAAAGAATAAGAAGCTGGATAGCTTTAGTATAAGCTTCATTTTCTTCTATAACATAATTGAACCAATCTTTTAGCATTCCCTTTCTTTGAGCTACTGTCTCAGCTAGGCGACCTAAGAAATTAGTATTTTTGATCTTTTCTACAATACTCCCTGCCTAGTTTTGAAAATCTGCTAGAACGTCAAATTTTTCAATCGGAGCTTTGAATTTTTCTACAACAGCAAAATCAATCCCTCTAAAATCAGCTTTTTTCATAGCTTCAAATGAGATTGTATTATTTTTATTCTGATATTTTTGACTATTTATATTTATTGGTGCTATTCGCATACTAGTTCTTTCCAGTTTTATTAAACCCTGAAAAAATATTTTTGCCATAAAAAAGACTCTCTTATGAGAGTCTTTTTTATTTGCGCTTGGAGGGATTCGAACCCCCGACCTTTTGGTTCGTAGCCAAACGCTCTATCCAACTGGGCTACAAGCGCTTATTCTATATAGGGCAAACTAGCCTACCTCTCAACTATATCAACAATATAAAATTTTTTCAACAACTTTTTATGGAGGATGCGGAAAAATCCAAAAATTGACAAATTTTTGAGATTTTTTCAAATCCGACCTCAGGTGTGTGAGCATCAGGTCGTGTGCGGGATAGCACACAACCTGATGCGAAACCGTTCCCAGCAGTTTGCGAGAAAAATGTCAATTTTTCCGCAAACTCTATGTGTAAATTTTCATTAACTTTTATTGTACTTAGTTTTAATTTTATATAATATAAAAAAAGACTGTCACAATAAGGAGTAGGTATGAGCGAGCAATATAAAAGAAATCCTTATATGGATTATAGAAATGTAGTACCTTTTATGGATTTATCAGGTTTTGTTGTAAAACAGCCTCTTGCAATTGAACAAAGTCCTGCGACATCATTAAAAGTACAATTATTCAAAAAAAGATTTTCTACAATGATTAATTTTAGAAGATTACAATATTGCAAGCTTTGTGAGGTATATAGAAATGGAAGAAAATAATTTTTTAGATTTAGCTAAAAAAGCAAAAGCTGCATCAAAAAAGATAGCTACAATATCAACAGAAATTAAAAATAAAGCTTTATTAAATATTGCAGAAAGTATCAAAAATAACAGTAATAAAATATTTGAAGCTAATAAAAAAGACTTGGATGAAGCAAAAATTCTTGTAGAAAAAAAAGAATTGAGCCAATCTACGTATAATCGTCTCAAATTAGATGAAAATAAAATGCGTGATATGATTCAAGGAATTATTGATATTTCAAATCTTGAGGATCCAATCGGCAAAGTTCTTCTAAAACGAGAATTAGATAAGGATTTAGTATTATCAAAAGTGTCTTGTCCGATAGGAGTTTTAGGGATAATTTTCGAAGCTAGACCGGATGTCATTTCTCAAATATCAGCACTTGCTATTAAATCATCCAATGCTGTTATTTTAAAGGGCGGAAAAGAATCCATAAATACTAATAAATCAATTATGGAGGCTATTCAAGAAGCATTAGCAAAAACAGAGGGTTTCCCTAATGATGTTTTGACTCAAGTATTTTCAAGAGATGATGTAAAGAATATGTTATCAATGGATAAGTACATTGATTTAATTATTCCTAGAGGAGGGAATAGTCTAGTAAAATTCATAAAAGAAAATACTAAGATTCCTGTATTAGGTCATGCAGATGGGATTTGCCATATTTTTGTAGATGAAAGTGCTGACCTAGAAAAAGCAAAAAGAATTATTATTGATGCAAAAACTCAGTACCCAAGTGCTTGTAACTCAGTCGAGACAATTCTAATACATAAAGATTTTAAGTATCCTTCTGAATTATTAAAAGCTCTTGAAGATTCTGATATTGAGCTCATTGCAACTCCTGAGAGCTGGCATAAAGAGTATTCTGATAAAATTTTAGCTTATAAGTTTGTAGAATCTTTAGATGAAGCAATTGAACATATTAATGAATATTCATCAGGACATACAGAATCTATTGTTACAGAGAATAAAGAAAATGCTAAAATATTTATGAATTCTATAGATTCAGCAGGTGTCTATCATAATGTTTCAACTAGATTTGCAGATGGATTCCGCTATGGATTTGGTGCAGAAGTAGGTATTTCTACAAATAAGACTCATGCCAGAGGCCCTGTAGGTCTAGAAGGACTTACGATTTATAAATATAATCTTGAAGGTAATGGCGAAATCGTTAAAGATTATGTTGAAGGTAAGAAAAGTTTTTGTCATAAGGATTTAGTATAAATGAAAATTGGTGTTTTGGGATTAGGATTAATCGGTGGCTCTATATATAAAAAATTAAAAGAGCTTGGAAATTTTGATTTAGTTGGAGTTTCAAGATCAGTAAAAGATCCTGAAATAAATAATGATATTTCAGCACTTATCGGATGTGATATTGTATTTGTTTGTACTCCTATGAATAAGATTTTATCAATTTTAGATATGCTAAACAGTCTTTTAGATGAAAATACTATTGTAACTGATGTATGCAGTCTAAAAGAATTTGTTTCTCATAAGAATTATAATTTTAAATTTATCCCATCGCATCCGATGGCTGGGACTGAAAAAAGTGGTTGGGAAAATTCTTTTCCAGCTCTGTTTGAAAATGCAAACTGGGCTGTCACTTTAAAAGATGATACAAAATTAGAGGATTTTGAGAAATTGAAATCTGTAATAAGTTCTCTTGGTGCAAAAACTATTTTAACAACACCAAAGGAACATGATAGAGCTGTAGCTTTAATTTCTCATGCTCCTATGCTTGTAGCACAAGCTCTATGTAAAAATATAGAAGGAGATCAGCTTGCACAAAACTTAGCTTCATCTGGGTTTAGAGATACGACTAGATTAGCTCTTTCTAATATAGAAATGGCAAATGATATGGTCAATATGAACGGCGATAATATAAAAGAAGTTATAAAGCTCTTGAATGAAAACCTAGATGAACTATTAGACTGTGATTATAAAAAAGAAGCTCAAAATATAAAAGATTTTAGAGAAAAATTATATTGTTAATTTTCTAAATTTTTTAAATACTCTTTATTATAGTCTAATGTGTCTTTAGATGCTGTAATCGAATATATTGGTTTATTTGAAAAGATTTTGTCAGCAAAACTTATAATATCATCTTTTGTTATTCCATCAATTTGTTCATAAAGCTGATTTAAGTAATTAATACCATATTTTGAATTAAGTCCTGTAGATAATAGTCCTAATTTAGCAGGAGTTCCTTCACTATCTAATAAATCGGCTTTCAAAGCTAGTTTTGCATTTTCAAAATCTAATTCCGTAAAATTACCATTTATTAGTTCATTTATTTGTCTATTAAATCCATCTATTGATTTTTGAACATTATCATAAGAATATTCACCAATTTCTTTATTATCAGTAGTTGTTAATATATGACAAGATAGTTCTCCTCTATCAGAGGTTCTTGAAATATTAGAATATACAGAATAAGCTAGATGTTCTTTTTCTCGCAAATTATTAAATAGACCTATGCTTGAATTTGTAAGTATTGAATTTGTAAGTTCTGCTAAAATATTTTCTTTGATTGTATTACCTGTTTGAAATTTATATACTTGCATTATATCAGCTTGTGAATTATTATTTACTTTTTGTAAGACCTTGGCTTTTTTATTTTCTGTATATATTTTTGAATAATTTACAGAATTTGGTTTTACTATATTTAATACTGAAACATTTTTTAATATCTCATCTTTTACTATATTTTCTTTCCCATATGGCAAATTAGCAGTTACAATACCTCTGGAGTTGTTTACAAGATAATTATGACACTCTTTTAAATCTTCAAGTGTAATATTATCAATCGAATTTAAAATTTCTCCTTCAGTAAATTCATATGGATTATTAGATGCTTCAAAATTATTATATAATCTATTTGCTGAATCTTGCTGTCGAGAAAGATAATCTTTAAGTCTTGATTTAGCTATTTCTAAATTTTCTTGAGTGATATTAGGTGAGTATAATAAATCTTTTGTATATTTATATACATTACTTCTTTTATCAAAAATAGAATCGCAATTTACACTTATACCGTACTTAGAGCACCCTATTGAAATATTAAAATTATTCTCTTCCATATATTTATTCCAAGCATCTTCATCATATGATTTTGTTCCCATAGAATAAATTTCATTCAATAGTTCAACAACCCCCGCTTTTTTATTATAAGGGGTATCAGCTTTTAACATAATATTGTAGTCGATGTTAGAATTTTTTGTTTTATATAGACCTACATCAAAGTTATTATTTAACTTGTATTCAGAAATATTCTCGTTGTTTATGGGTAAACGTTTATTAGTACCTTTAAAAGAAACATTATTGTTTTTAGGATGGACTAATATTACAGCTGTTTTATTTAAATCAAAGTACTTATTAAAAGTATTATTTACATCGTCTACCGTCATATTTTTTACAATATCATCATATTTTGTAAAATATTCGATATTGCCATCAAGAATAGCTCTCCCAACGCTATCATTGACATTCGAAGAATATTCTAAGTAATCATTATGTGATTTTAAAAGATTTTGTTTAATGCTATCCAATTCTCGTTGAGATATAGGCTTTTGTGATGAAATAGAATTGAAGATAGACTTTAATGCTTTTTCACTGTTTTTTTCGGTGCAGCTTGTAGCAAGATAAATCATTTGTGGATTATTGGGATTTGTGCTAATTTTTTCACTTGCAATATAAGGATAAGAATTATACTGTTTTAAATTCTTACCTAAATTAGAAAACGATGAGCCGAGATAAGCTCTTGCAATATCGAAAGCTATATTTTCTTTTACATCATTATTTTTGGGGCCTGAAAATCCAAGGATTATTTCTGTAGAAGTTGCTTTATCAGAAGTAAAATCCTTTCTTATTGTGTTATTTATAGGTGTGAGTTTTTCTTCAAATTTTTTACCTTGCGAAATTTTCTTAGAATTAAAATTCTTTGCAACTAATTTTATAACTTCATCAGGATTAACATCTCCGGTAATTACTAAATTCATGTTATCAGGCGTGTAGTATTTATTATAATAATCTAATACGTCTTTTCTTGTTAGATTTTGAATATGAGCTACACTTCCTCCTACTAGTTCATCAGCAGGGTTTTTTATTTTGAATAAGGCTCTTACAGTCTGGTCTAAAGCTATAGTTTGAGGATTATCTAAAATCATATTAATTTCAGAACAAACAGGTTTTTTTTCTTTTTCTATCATTTCATCAGATAGTTTTAAATCTTCTGTCATAGCTGCTATTACTTTTATTTGCTTTTCTAAATCTCCACTTTTTAGTTGCGGTGTAGAATTTACATAGTCTGTTATTGCATAATTTGTACTGGCATTGGTCCAACCACCTAATTCATCGATTTTTTTGAAAGAATCTCCAACTTCGAGCTTTATATGGCCATTTTGTCCATTTGTTCCGTTAAAAGCCATATGCTCTAAAAAATGACTGATTCCTTTTATATTTTGAGTCTCATTCATAGAGCCAACATTTACATAATTTTTAACAACTGCAGGAGAACCCTCCATAGGAATAATTGTTACTCTATGACCATTCGCTAATTTATAGCTATGAACTTTTAGCCCATTATTAAGAGTTTCAATTCCAAGATTAGAATAGCTAATAGGCTTGTTAATTGCAAAATCTGGTGTTACATTTGATAAGTTTTTTATTTCAAGCTCATTCTTTACAAGTTTTTGTTCATTAGCTTGCTTAAAATTTGTATTATAATAATATGACCTAACACTATCTACTTTCATTACCATATTATATAAAAAACAAAAAGCTCCTAAAAATTGCTATTTTATTAAGAAAAATGACGACATACATGCCGTCATTTTTCACTCTTAAAATTTTGAATAAACTTATTATTTACCCCTTATCCCTCAAATTGTTCTGCGATTTCAAAAGGTTGTTCAGATAATTTAAGAGTTTCTCTATCAATAATACCTCTTTTAAGTTCTGTAAAAGAAGCATTTTTAGAGTTAAATTTTTCTTTTAAAAATTCATATGCAACTTTAGGATCACATTTAGTACCGCAAGTAAATAAATCTACAGCTGCGTATCCTAATTCAGGCCAAGTATGAATTGCTAAGTGGCTTTCAGAAATAATAACAACACCACTAACACCATATGGATTAAACATATGAAAGCACTTTTGAACGATTGTGGCACCACACTCCAGAGCCGCGTCTACCATGTACTTTTCTACTTTATCGTTACTGTTAAGAATGTTTGGATCACACTCAAAAAATTCAGCAAGGACATGTTGTCCTAAGTTTACTTTGTCCAAGTTATTTTTTTCTAGCTCGTCTAGAGATGATGATACAATTGTCAATTCATGTGCCTCCTTTACTACCAGTGTGTTTTTACACTAATTAAAAATTTCCACTAACTTTTATATAACACTATACTATAAAAACAAAAAATTTGTATATTTTACACTTTTTAATTCTTTTGTTAAGAAATTGTTACATAGAAACTATATAGATTTGCCTAAAACCTAATTAATAAAAGAAATATTAAAATTTTAATATGGATATTAAGATTATATAAGGAAATCTTAATTTAATAAAAATTTAGTCTATAATAAAAATGCAAAGATTAAAGAATTAAGGAGAAAGAAGATATGCATTCACAAGTTGAAGAAATTCTAGGAAAATTAGAAACAGCTGATAACACTACAAAGAATAAAATCGAAAATATTTTAGTTGATAAAGGAAGTGCAGTAGTTCCAGAACTTGTTAATCAATTACAAGTTGTAAAAGGCGTAAAACGTGGTGTTGTAGCTATGACATTGATTAGAATTGGTGAAGCTTCTGTTGAATATCTAAAAAAAGCTGCAAGTGATAATAAAGATTTTGAATGGGTTGCAAAGTATCTTATTACAGAAATTAAAGGTATTGCAGCATAGTTGTGGTTAATAAAGAAGATAGAGCTGAAGTAAATATATACACCGATGGTGCTTGTAGCGGAAATCCCGGAAAAGGTGGCTATGGTACTATACTTGTACATATTGATGCAAATGGACAAAAGCATGAAAAAGAACTATCTGAAGGCTTTGAGAATGTAACTAATAATCAAATGGAATTAATGGCGGTTATTGTGGGACTTGAAGCATTGAAAAAACCTTGCAATGTAGTAATATATTCTGATAGTAAATATGTTGTAGATGCTTTTAATAATCATTGGGTAGATAATTGGATAAAAAAAGGTTGGAAAACCGCTGGAAAATCACCTGTTAAGAATGTTGATTTGTGGCAGCGCTTGCTTAAAGCTAAAGAACCTCATGATGTAAGTTTTGTTTGGGTAAAAGGTCATGCTGGTCACGAATATAATGAACGTTGTGATACTTTAGCAGTAAATGCGTATAAGCTTCTTTCTTAATTAATTTAATTAGTATAATTTTTATAATAATTAAAAAACTTCTCTTTTTAAAAAGAGAAGTTTTAGTTTTATATAAATAAATTTAAAATTTATAAGCTTATAATATCTGCTCTTAGTATATGTAAATAATTGTAAATTTATTTAAAATAATAGTGCTTTTTTTATTTAGTTAATCTATAATATTTGTATACAAGGGTATGTGATAAATATATAAGAGAGAGATTTTTCATTTACCTGATTAGGGATTATTTATAAAAAAAGTTAGATAGGGTCTGAAAGGTTAGGGTATGGCTCTTACGATTAATACAAACTTATCGTCTTTAATAGTACAAAGTAATTTGAGTGCTGCAACTAGTATGCTCAATCAGTCTATTGAAAGAATGACTACTGGTTATAGAATAAATCATGCTAAAGATGATGCTGCTGGATATTCAATTGCTGCAAATTGGGAAACACAGTTAGGTTCTTTAGACGTAGCAACCCAAAATACATCAATGGGAATTGACTTGTTGACAACTGCTGAAGAGAATTATGCTCTTTTAACTTCACATTTGCAAAGAGTAAGAGATTTAACAGAACAAGCAGCAAATGGAACATATGGTTCTGATTCTTTGAAGGCTATCCAATCTGAAATAATGGCACGTTTAGAGGAAATTGATAGGGTATCCGCAAATGCTGAATTTAATGGTATTGATTTAATGTCTAGTAAGACAGGTGCAATAACTTTGCAGGTAGGTATTTATGGAGATGCAAATAGCCAAATAATACTATCTGATGATTTATTCCAAGATTCAAATGCTTCAGCATTGCTAAAAAGTAGTAAGACAGATTTTTCTAAAGCTTGTACTGATACGAAGACTGCTGCTACTCAATTAGAAGTGATAGATGCAGCTATAACTTCTATTTCAGATAGAGTAACTGCATTAGGTGCTGCTCAAAATAGATTAGAGTCAGCTTCTACTTCTCTAGAAGTTCAGACTGAAAATTTGACATCTTCGTTATCTACAATAAGAGATGCTGATATTGCAGAGGAATCCTCTAGTTATATAAAAGCGCAGATACTTCAGCAGGCAGCTGCTACACTCCTAGCTACTGCTAATCAGACGCCGAGTATTGCTTTAAGTTTAGTATAAAATTTTAAAATGTTGTTGATTGGGATATGTACTTATATATGAGCTTGTTTATCAAGCTCTTTTTATTGTCTAAAATACTATAAATATTGATTTAGTTTTATTTTTTTGATATTCTATACAGGTAAATATTTAAAAGAGGAGTTTTAATATGGATTTAATGAAAGGGAAAAAAGGTGTCATATTTGGCGTTTCAAATACCCATGGTATAGCATATGGTATTGCAAAACAATTATATGATGCTGGAGCTGATATTGCATTTACTTATGCAGGCGAGGCTATGGAAAAAAGAGTTCGTCCTATTGCTGAAGAAATGAATGCTAAATTGATTATGTCTTGTGACGTAACAAAGGAAGAGGAAGTAGAAGCTGTATTTAAAGAATGTGAAAAAATATATGGAAAATTGGACTTTGTTGTACATGCTGTAGCTTTTGCTCCAAAAGAAGATTTGATGGGTAGATTTGTTGATACCTCAAAAGAAGGTTGGGATATTGCATTAGGTGTTAGTGCTTATTCTTTAGTTACTGTTTGTAGACATGCAGAACCTATTATGAATGAAGGAAGTTCTATTTTTGCTTTAACTTATTTAGGATCTGTATTATCAGTACCAAGTTATAATGTTATGGGCGTTGCTAAGGCTGCATTAGAATCAGCAATGAGATTTTTAGCAGTGGATTTAGGACCTAAAGGTATAAGAGTAAATTGCTTATCATCAGGTCCTGTAAAAACATTAGCATCAATGGGTATTAGTGGTTTTTCTAATATGTTAAAAGCTGCTGTTATGAGAGCGCCTATGAAAAAGAATGTTTCATTAGATGACGTAGGTAAAGCTGGTCTATATTTAGCATCAGATTTATCAAGTGGTACTACCGGAGAGGTTATATACTGCGATTGTGGTTGCCATTCTGCATATGCTTCAGCTGAAGAAATGGATGTATTATCAAAAGCTGAATAATTTGTTCTTGACCGGATTTATATATAAATATAAATCCGGTATTTTTGTATTTATTTAAATAGGATTATTATATTATGAAAAAAATTTTATTTTCTTTAGTTTTATTTTCGTTAATTTTAATTAATACTAAGTCAGTTAATGCAATGACTTATGAAGAAGCTCTTTCTTCACCTAAGCCAATGGCTTTATTGATTTATGCATCATGGGCAGATGATTTACTTCCTGTTCAGCAAGCTTATAATGGCATGAAACAGCAGTATGGTGAACAGTATAATTTTGTTCCTTTAGATATAGCATCAAAGGAGGCAAAAGCTTTTAATAAAATATATCATATCTATCCAAATTTACCATATGTATTGTTATTTAAAGATCATGGTAAAATTTCTAGATACTTACAGAAAAATTGTATTTTAGATAATGCATGTTTTTCTGAGCGTCTAAAAATGTTTATTAATTAGTAAATTTATTTGGCACTAATAAAAATATACCCTAGAACATTTCTCTAGGGTATATTTTATTTTTATTATTTAAAAAAAAGGCTAACCTTTCGGCTAGCCGCAAATATCAACCAACAATCTCTTTTACTTCTGCTTGTAGATTTTTTGAATCTATCTTAATGCTAGGTCCCATAGTTGTTGTCAAATAAATTGACTTAACATAAGTACCTTTTGCTGCAGAAGGTTTTGCTCTTAATACAGCATCTACTAATGTTCCATAGTTTTTAACTAAGTCTTCATTAGAGAATTGTACTTTACCGATAGGGCAGTGAATCATACCTTGTTTATCAGCTCTGAACTCAACCTTACCAGCTTTAGCATCTTTAACAGCTTTTGCTATATCAAGAGTTACTGTTCCTGTCTTAGGGTTAGGCATTAAACCTTTAGGTCCTAAAACTCTACCTAACTTACCTAACATACCCATACAGTCAGGAGTAGCAATCAATGTATCAAATTCAAACCAGCCACCAGCGATTTTATCAATGATATCTTCTGTACCATAGAAATCTGCACCAGCGTCTTTAGCTTCATTTACTTTAGGTCCTTTTGCAATAACACATACTCGAACTTCTTTACCAAGACCAGCAGGTAAAACAACTGTTGATCTGATTTGTTGTTCAGCATGTTTTACTTCAATACCCAAACGCATGTGACATTCAACTGTTTCATTGAACTTTGATACTTCTTTAGAAATTTCTTGTAATTTTATTAACGCATCACGACCACTAGCAGGTTGTTGGAAATCAGCTAGCAATTCTTGAAGCTTTTTTTGTTTTTTAGTAATTTTTGACATTTTTCTTATCCTTTCATGGTATTAGCGGACTGAGAGTCCTTCCATTATATTGTATCATTTATCGTATGGAGTCTATTAAAATAAGAGATTTATTTACCCCTCTTCTTTAACAGTAACACCCATTGCTCTGCAAGAGCCTTTAATCATTTCTACTGCAGCTTCCATAGTTGTTGCATTTAAATCATTCATTTTGATTTTTGCAATTTCTTCTAATTGAGCTCTAGTAATTTCACCAACTTTAGTTTTATTAGGCACTGCAGAACCTTTAGGGATATTTAATGCCTTTTTGATTAAAACAGGTGCTGGAGGTGATTTTGTTACGAAAGTAAAACTTCTATCTTCGTAAACATCAATAACTACTGGAATGATGTAACCAGCTTGAGACTCAGTTCTAGCATTGAACTGTTTACAAAAATCCATAATGTTTACACCGTGTTGACCTAAAGCAGGACCAACTGGAGGTGATGGATTTGCTTTACCTGCTTGGATTTGCAGTTTAATTTTTCCTACTACTTTTTTTGCCATTTTGTGTTCTCCTTTCGTGGTACAAACGGGGGGCATCCCCTTCCACGTTATTTGTATTATCATTGTTTAGAGTAAATTTTACTTACCCTTATAATTTTTGAATTTGTTTATATTCCAATTCTACCGGAGTTTCACGTCCGAATATTGATACCATTGCTCTAAGTTTAGCTTTGTCTGGATATACTTCTGTAATATCACCAACAAATTCAGCAAATGGACCAGATATAATTCTAACTTTTTCACCGACTTTAACATCCATCTCAATTTTTTGAGTCTGAGCTGTTGAACGATGAATAATCTTTTTAATTTCACTTTCTTTTGCAGGAATAGGTTTTTTAGCTGAACCTACAAATTTTGTAACTCCTGCTGTATGACGAACTACATACCAGCTGTCTTCGTCCATTATCATTTCTACTAAAACATAGCCAGGGAAGATTTTTTCTTCTTTTTCTTGCTTTCTGCCGCCTTTTATTTGAGTTACAGTCTTTTGAGGTACTTCAACTCTAAATATTTTATCAGCCATGTTCATGTATTCAATACGTTTTTCCAAGTTACTCTTAACTTTGTTTTCATAACCTGAGTAAGTATGAACTATATACCAACGTTTTTGATTCTTTTTGTTGTCAGACGATTTAGCAGTTTCAACTTCTTGGGTATCTTCCACTATTTCTTCATTTACAAAATTTTCTTCTTTTTCACTCATCATTTTCACCCTTTATGGTTGTAATGCGTCACGTATGCAATTAAAACTTAGACAATAATGCATTGAATATTATATCTACTAAATAAATGAAGACTGTAAATATAAAAACAATTGCAACTACAAAGAAAGTTTCTACAATGACTTGGTGTTTTTCCGGCCATGTTACCTTCCCCCACTCAGTCCTTACGCCTTTAAAATATGATACTATACTTTTCTTTGCATTTTCTAAAGAATTGTTCATTTTAATTGTTACCTATTTTTATTTAATAAATCGCGCCCTGAAGGACTCGAACCCTCGACATCCGGTTTTGGAGACCGACGTTCTACCAACTGAACTAAGGACGCCTGACTGTTGATTAGTAACTAGTGATTTGCAAATAGAATCCTATTCACTATTCACTAGTTACTATTCACTATTATTTAGTTTCCTTGTGAGTTGTATGTTTTTTACAAGTAGGACAATATTTGCTTAATTCTAATCTATCCTTTGTGTTTTTTTTGTTTTTTACAGTTGTGTAATTTCTTTCTTTACAATCTTCACAAGCTAGAACTACCATTCTGTCATTTTTACCTTTGATACCCATTTTGAATTTCCTTTATTATTACTTATGCTATTTGCTTCTTTCAAGGGCCTACTAGTGTATTTTATTTGCCCCTTTGTCTGACCTTTTTAAAAAGAATGTGCTAAACACATTCTTCTAAAAATCGGCGTATGTGATTATCCTAAAATAAAAATAAATAAAATGCAAATATTTGTGAAGATTTTTTAATTTCTGCTATAATCAAGTAAAAAACAGGAGAATATATATGATCAAATCAATTATTTTAGCTGCCGGAAAAGGCACAAGAATGAAATCTGATATGCCTAAAGTGTTACATTCTATTTTTGACAAAGCTCTTTTAGGTTATGTATTAGATGCTGTTAAAAATACTGAACTTTGTGATGAAAATTTTGTTATTGTCGGGCATCAAGCCGAGAAAGTTACAGAATATGTAATGAATAATTATGAAAATGCAAAGACTGTATTACAAACCCCGCAGCTTGGCACAGGGCATGCTGTAAGTATGGTAAGACCATATTTAGAAAATTATAAGGGGAATGTGATAATTTTATGTGGAGATACTCCTTTAATTACAAGTGAAACTTTAAAAGAATTTATTAATGCTCATAATGATTCAAATTCTGATCTTACTGTTATGAGTGCTATTTTTGAAAATCCTACTAACTATGGAAGAATAAAAAGGAATTCTGAGAATAAATTACATTCTATTGTAGAAGAAAAAGATGCAAGTCAGGAAGAAAAAGCTATAAAAGAAATTAATGCAGGTATTTATTGTCTTAATTGGGATAAGATTAAATCAGCTTTTTCAGAGCTTAAAACTAATAATGCTCAAGGTGAATATTACTTAACAGATATTATAAAATGGGCAAATGAAAGAAAGCTAAATGTAAATGTTTATACTCTAAAAAATAATGAAGAAATTTTTGGCATTAATTCAAAGTTACATCTTGCAGAAGCAAATAAGATTTTAAATGCAAGAGTAATAAAAAAGCACTTAGAAAATGGTGTTACAATAATCGATCCAAATACAACTTGGATTAGTCCAGATACAGAAATAGATGCCGATACGGTTATATATCCTTCTTGTTACATAAATGGTAAAAATAAAATAGGTAAGCACTGTAAAATAGGGCCTTTTGCTCATATAAGAGGGGATGTGATTTTAGAAGATAACGTAAAAATAGGTAATTTTGTAGAGGTTAAGAAAACTACTATAAAATCTAATACAAATGCTTGTCATTTAACCTATCTTGGCGATTCTGAAATAGGCGCAAATGTTAATATAGGAGCTGGAACTATTACTGCTAATTATAACCCTCTTACAAAAGTAAAAAGTAAGACTATAATAAAAGATAATGTCAAAGTTGGCTCAAATTCTGTTTTAGTGGCTCCTGTTACTATAGAAGAGGGTGCAAATATCGGTGCTGTTGGTGTTATTACGAAGAATATCCCTGCTTGGGCTTTAGCAATAACAAGAGCTCCTCTAAGAATACTAGAAAACTGGGTTAGCAAGAATAAGTAATTTAGCTAATCAAAAAAGCGATATTTAAAAAGTGTAAAAATTGCTTGGATACCATCTCTCCAAGTAATTTTTTTCCCTTCATTAGTTTTTCTCGCATTGTATGAGATAGGGTGTTCTATAAATCTGATATCTTTTTTTAGGATTTTTGCAGTTATTTCAGGTTCAAAATCAAATCTATTTGATTTTATAGAAATATCTTTTATAACACTTGATCTAAAGGCTTTATAACAAGTTTCCATATCTGTTATAAAGGTTCCATAAAGTAGTCTTGTAAGCCAAGAAAGTGTGATGTTCGCTAAAAAACTAAGGAACAAAAAGTTTTTATGGTTTCTATTGTCTGCTAGGCGAGAACCATATACGACATCAGCAATATCTTTTATTATCATTTCAACTAACGGTTTGTAGTCTTCAGGATTATATTCTAAATCAGCATCTTGGATAATTATAATATCACCTTTTGCTTCTCTAAGTCCTGTCCTCAGTGCAGCACCTTTTCCTAAATTTCTTTGGTGCATTAAGACTTTATGTTTAAGATTTTTGTAAAGCTCCTTGGTTCCATCAGTTGAACAGTCATCAATTATTATAATTTCTTTTTCTAACCCGAATTCTACAGTCTCGATTTTTTTTAAAATTTCAATCAAAGAATCTTTTTCGTTGTATACAGGTACCAAGATAGATATCTTTTTCAAAATATTCCCCTTTGCCAAAATCTTAATTTTATTATATCATTATACATAAAATAAGAGAGGGAGAAATGACTTTAGAAAATTTTATTTATGAGTCAGTTTCAGATATTTTAAATGGAAAATATGAAGAAGTAAAATCAGGGATAGAAAAGCATAAAGAAATCTACCTTAATGATACTGCTATTTGTCTTACACTTTTAGCATTAGGAGCTTTTTTAAAAAAAGATTATAACTCGTTTTATCAATTTATGAATGATACATCGTTTTTGGTCGAACAAAATTCCGATGTTACCACAAAAATTTTACATGAAATGATATTGGGTTTTGTAAATTATTCAGAAAAAAATACAGCTTTGTATTCGATAAATTATAATAAGGCTCGTAAAATTGCAATTAAAAATCAAAAAACTGATTTTTTTGAAAAAATTAATAAACTTCTTAAATGCCCTCCTATTACTCATTACACGAATAATTCAAATCAAACAAAGGATCCTTTGATTGCATTAGTTAATATTGGTCAGGCAGTTGCCGCAGAAAAAAATATTGATAGGTTGATAAAAACTATTGCAGAAGAAACAAAAACAGCAATGAATGCAGATAGATGCACTGTATTTTTATATGATAAAGAAAAAAATGAGTTGTATTCAAAAGTTGCAACTGGTATTGATACAAAAGAATTGAGAATTCCGGCAGATAAAGGTCTTGCTGGTCATGTTGTTAAAACCGGTGAAACGATTAATATAAAAGATGCATATAATGATGATAGGTTTAATCCAGATGTAGATAAAAAAACTGGATATAGAACAAAAACAATTCTCTGTATGCCGATAAAGAATTATAATCAGGAGATTATTGGTGTTTTTCAAGTACTTAATAAATTCGATGAATATTTTACTCCTGATGATGAAGATTTGTTGGTGGCGATAGCATCTAGTGCAGGTATATCTTTGGAGAATGCTCAATTATTTGAAAAGCAAAGAAAACTACTAGAGGAGCAGAAAATAGTATTAGATAGTTTTATCGAGACTCTAGCGACTTCTATTGATGCAAGGGATAAAATTACTTCAGGTCATTCTTCTAGAGTGAAGATGTTTTCTTCTCTTATAGCCCAAGAGTTCGGTATGGAGAAAAAGGATTTATATATTCTAGAAAAAGCTGCTGCTTTACATGATATTGGAAAAATTGGTATAAGAGATTCTGTACTACAAAAAGAAGGTAAGTTAACACCAGAGGAGTATAAACATATTCAAGAACATGTAGAAATTACGCATCATATACTGGAAAAAATTCACTCTTCTGAAGATTTTCAACAAATTACAGAAATAGCATGCTCTCATCATGAAAAATATGATGGGACAGGGTACTACAGACATCTAAAAGGAGAGGAAATTCCTTTTGGGGGCAGGATACTAGCTGTATCTGATGTCTTTGATGCGATAACATCAAAAAGACACTATCGTGATAAGATGCCTATTGAAAAAGTTGTAGATATTATAAAAAATGGTGCTGGATCTCATTTTGATCCAAATGTAGTAGATAAGTTTTTAGAGATAAAACTGGATAAAATAGTAGGTGTGTTTGTAACAGAGAACCATCTGAAAATAACTAAAACTGATAAAAAGACTCTCGAAAAATATAACCTACTTGATTTATATTACTCTATAGTAAATAATTGTAGTAATAAGCTGCTTCAAGTTTTTAATAAGTATTATGTAGGTGTAGATTTAGAACATGAGTAGAATGACGGATAAATTTATAATATCACTATTTATATTGATTGCATTGACGCCATGCAGTTCTATAGCAGTGGAACAAAAACCTCTTAAAATAAAAGCAGAAACTACTTCTGCAAATTTAGATATGATAGTAAAAGATAATTTTATAAAAGCTAAGTTTGCATCTGCTGAAAATCGTTTCGCACAAAGTAATGTTAAAGCTGCTTATGATGACTTTAATGATATAATTGAAAGAGCAAATCACGATGATTATGTTTTTCTATCGTATGCAATAAAAATGGCTGAATATGGTTTTTTTGATTTGTCAGAAAAACTTATTAATAAATTGGATGTAAATAATTTTACAGCTCAGTATGTAAAGGATATAAAGAAATATTATTATCCTTCTGGAATTGTTAAAGATAAGGACTTAATTTACCTAGCGGATGCATATTCAAATATTATGTACAATAATATGGCGATTGAAACTACTTCTGAGCTATTAAATTCTAACATTGCAGATAATAGTGATTATAAAAATTATTTGATTGCTTTAGGTTATTATAAGTCAAATAACTTAAATAAATCTTTAAAATATATTAATGATGCAATAACGCAAAACGATTCAAATATAAATTATTTAGTATTAAAAACTAAAATTCTAGCTGATTCTGAAAAAAATTCACAAGCATTAAAATTGCTAAATAAAATTAAAAAAGAGAAATTTAATACTGTAGAATTTCAACAAAAGATAAATAGTTTAGATGAATATATTTTATATAAGACTGCTAAGAATGAAACTCTAAAGGATTATCATTTAGCTTATTATTATCATTTGCAAAATAAGAGTCTTTTAGCTACAAAAGTCTTGCAATCTGCAATTTTACAAGCAAAGCAGTATAGCCCATTAGTTTTTTCACTTTTAGGAAAGATTTATTATGAAAATGATGAACCTTTAAAAGCTCAAGAATTTGCAGGAAGAGCTTTTAAAGAAGATGATAACAATTACCTTGCAGCATTGACTCTAGCTGATTTGAGTTTTGATAACAGAAAGTATGATAAGGCTTTAAAATATTATAAGAAGGCTAAAAATAATTCAAAAGATATTGAACCTCTAGTTGGTATAGCAAAATCATATTATGCATTAGAAAAAGATAAAAAATCAAAAAAATTATATGATAAATTACTCAAAAATAATCAATATGATGAGAATTTATTGATTGAATCTCTTCAAATAATGCCTCAAAAAGCAGACTATTATTTACCAAAGGTTGTTTCAGTTGATATAACAAATATAGATGTTTGGTTGAGTCTAGCTAATTTAGCTATAAGGGATCAGAATTATTCAATGGCAATTACATATTTAAATAATGCTTTTTATATTGATTCTAATAATTTTAAATATTACTATTATCTTAGTTTAGTTCTAAGAGCTAAGGGTGAAATAGAGCAAGCTAATCAATCTTTAATAAGATGTTCTAGATTAAATTCTGATTACGTAACTGATATGAATGCAGGGTATACAAATTATGAAAAGTAGTATTTTGATTGTAGAAGACCATGAATTGACAAGATTTGGACTCAAAACAGCTTTTGAAAATTGTGATTATGTTGAGAATATTTATGAGGCTGAGTCCGCTGAAAAGTGTTTAGAAATAATTGATTCTAATGAAGTAAATCTTGTTGTTATGGATTTAGGTTTGCCTGGCATGGATGGTATTGAGGCTACTAGAAAAATAAAAGCTCAGAATAAAGATATAAAAGTTGTAATATTAACTTCTCATAATGATGAGCAAGAGGTTTTAAATAGTTTAAAAGCCGGAGCAAATGCATATTGCTCAAAGGAAATTAATCCTAAAAGATTAACACAAGTTGTCCAATCAGTCTTAGATGGAGCTGCTTGGTTTGATCCTTCTATTTCTCATATTGTATTAGAAGCTGCGACAAAAATTCAAGAAGAGGAAAAGCAAAAGCCTGAAAAAGATTATGGATTGACTTCAAGAGAAGCTCAAATTCTAAAATTGATAACTCAAGGTTATAGTAATAATGAAATAGCTAATGAGCTATTTGTAAGTATAAATACAACAAAAGCTCATGTAGCAAGTATCTTGCAAAAATTAGAAGTAGATGATAGACTACAAGCAGCATTAAAAGCTTTGAAGGAGAATTTAGTATAAATGGGCGGAATAGCTTCAATATTAATTGTAGATGATAATCCAAAATATTTGGCAGATGCACTGCCAATGTATGGTTATGATATTGCTGTGGCTAATGATGGAATAGAAGCTTTAAAATTATTGTCTAATGACAATAAACATTTTGATTTAATATTGCTTGATGTAATGATGCCAAATATGGATGGATGGGATACTTTGAAAGCAATAAGAAATAATAAAAATTTAAAATATATTCCAGTAATTATGATAACTGCTGTAAGTGAAGAACAAAAAGTTGTTTCAGGCCTAAAAATAGGTGCAGATGATTATGTTGTAAAACCTTTTATATTGCCTAACTTACTTGCAAGAATTGAAGCTATTTTGAGACGTTGTAAGTGGCAAGCAGAGAATTCTGAAGCTAAAAAAGAAATTTCGATAAATAAAGAAACTAATATAGATGCACTAACCCCTAAAGAAAAAGAGGTCTTAGCATTAGTGGCTAAAGGTGCAAGTAATCAAGAGATTGCAGATAAGTTATTTGTGAGAGATGTTACTGTAAAAACACACTTGAATAGTATATTTAAAAAATTGAAGGTTACAAATAGAACTCAAGCAGTGTTACTTGCGATGCAGACAAATTTAATTAGCTAAATAAGGACAAAAAAATGTTATCAAAAGAAGAATTGATTGATTTATTAATCATTGATGTAGATGCTTTTAATAGAGAAGTAAAAGCATTAAAGGGTGCTGTAGATTTTAGTGAGACTGATTTTTCAGGACTTTCACTTTCTGGGGCTGAATTTTTTAATTTGGATTTGACTTCCTCTACATTTGCTGATTCTAATTTGACAGAGGTGAAATTCGAAGGATGTGATTTAACATCTGTAGATTTTACAAGAGCGAATTTGGTAGAATGCAGTTTTGTTGAGTCAGTATTAAATGGTACGGATTTTAGTTATTCTACTGTCGATTATGGGAATTTTTCGGATTCAGATTTAGCAGGTGCTATTTTTCAAGGTGCAAATTTAACAAATTCTGATTTTTCAGCATCTGAAAATTTAAATGCATGTAGATTCGATGAAGAAACTATATGGCCTGATAATGAATATTTGCCAGAAGATTTTGATACTACTTATTCCTCAGACTTATCTTCTCTTCAAGATGACGAAGATTATGAACATTCTGATTATTAATTGTAACAATTAGTTACAAATGCTACTTGTAAAATAAAACCTTTTAATGTAGACTAGAATTACACTGGTAGAAAGAAGGAAATAGAATTATGTCAAAAAAATGTGAAGTATGCGGTAAAACACCTTTAAAAGCAGCTAAATTAACATTCTCTCATAAACAAATTGTAAAAAGACAATCTCCAAATTTACAAGAAATTAGAGTTAATGTAAATGGTCAAGCTAAGA
Source organism: Candidatus Gastranaerophilales bacterium (assembly GCA_944325535.1). GTDB lineage: Bacteria > Cyanobacteriota > Vampirovibrionia > Gastranaerophilales > Gastranaerophilaceae > CAG-196. The sequence continues at coordinate 773 of CALVAL010000007.1, read as the reverse complement.
AAATGACAGTTTGTACTTCTTGTCTAAAAGCAGGCAAAGTTCAAAAAGCTGTATAGTTTAGTTGTTTAATTAGATTTTATTAACAAAAAGGAACCTAATTTAGGTTCTTTTTTGTTATTAAGTTTTGTAACAATTTTTTATTTTTCTGAAATTAAGAAAAATATAATTACTTTTTATATATGTAAGATATAAAAAGTAAGAGGTGTTAAAAATGTCAACAGAAATTAATGCAAATGTTCTTAAAAACTTTATAGTAAAAACAATAGGTGGCGATAAGTTAACACAGACAAATGCCCAAAAGTATGGAATAGAAGCTGATAAATATGTTGAAGCTAATAAGGATGAAAATACATATTTGGAATTAGATGAAATAATTTCTGATAGTGATTTATATGAGCAATTTGCAACTATGTATCAGACTCAAAAAGATCAAGATGCAGCTACTGCTGATGCTGAAAAAGAAAAAGAAGAACAGGCTAAAGTAAAAGAGAAAAATGAGAGCGGAGTATAAAATAAATAAAGAATAAGGTATTCAGCGAGATATTTTATATCTCGCTTTATTGTTTTTTAGTTATAAAATAAAAAAATTGTTAGTACTTATAGCGAAGTTTAAAAAATATGTTATAATAAAAGTAGGAGATCAAGTTTGAACCGTATGTAGCCAAATGCGAGAGCAGAAAGGCATTTAAATAAGAATGATGAACAGTTTACAATTTCAAAATGACCTCGACAAGTTGATTAGTATCATGCCCCCTAAGGTTGTTTCAAATTTG
>CALVAL010000006.1 GCA_944325535.1 Candidatus Gastranaerophilales bacterium | reverse complement strand
TCTCCAAAATGACCATATCCAATAATAAATATTAATATTGCTAATAAATTATAAATAATACAAAAAGCATTATTCTTAATAAAAGTCTTGTCCATGAAAAACATCTTAACAAAGCTTTACAAATAAAGCAATTTTTTTACAAAAAAAAACTTTATATAAGTGTGTGGTTAGTGGAAGGTATTAAAAAATGTCAGTAAGTCCTTATACATTAAATAATTTGTATAATCAAGGAATTATAGATTATGCTCCTTATGATTTAGCAGGTGGCATGAATGTTTCATCCCTTAATGCAATGCAAAATCCTTATATGAATATGGCTATGAGTGGAGCGATGTACCAAAATTATGGAATGTATGGAGATTCATTTACCCCAATGGGATATAATAACATTGGACAGTTTTCTAACGCTGGCATGAATGCATTTGGAACGCAAGGTATTGGCACTTATTCTCAAGCAGGAATGAACGCTTTTGGAGTTAGTGGAATTGGTACTCATTCAAATGCCGGCATGAACGCATATGGAGGAGGAGTTAAAGAATTTGGGATGAAGACTTGGAACTTTTTCCAAAGCATTCCAACAACAATAAAAGGTCTGCTTGCTGGAGGTTTAATTGTAGGGACTGCGGTTCATTGTCTTAAAAAAGGGAAAAAGCCTCCTGTTCAACAAAACAAAAGTTTTATAGATAAATTTAAAAATTTCTTTGGAATTAAAAATAAAAACCAACATTATTAACCTTATAAAATACCTTATTAATTAACCAAAATTTTTACGCCGAAAGGCGTTTTTTTTTGTGCTAAAATATAAATTGTATGAAGAGATTTTTATTAACACTAACCCTTTTTATAGTAACAGCAGCAACTTCTGGTTGTTTTGCTAATGTAGTCAATGTAGATTTAGATGAAATGATTGATATTGGCTTAAAAAACAACTGCGAAATAAAAATAAAAAGGATGGATTTAGAAGCTGCAAAAAAAGATATTAAAATAGCAAACCGCTTACAAAACCCAGAAATTCAGTCCAATGTAGTATTAGGCAATGTTGCTTTAGGTAATTCCTCTCAAGCGGGCGTTGCTTTGCCAATAGAAGTTCTTAAAAGAGGAGTAAGAAAAAAAATAGCAACAGAAGCTTACTCTATTAAAGAGACTGAATTAAAACAATTTGAACATAACTTTAAATTACAAATCATGCAAGCATACTTTGACGTATTATATGCAAAATCTGTCTATAATATCCAAGAACAACGTTTAAAATTATTCAAAGATTTAGTTCAAATAACAACTGATAAACCAAAATATCCTGCTTATGAAATAGATAACTTAAAAGCTGATATTCAATATGCTCAACAAAAAATTGAAGTAAATAGAGCAAGAGCAAATATGCTTGCGAAACAATTTGAACTTAATAAAATATTAAATACGGGAAATGATGATATTATGTACGATACAAAAGAATCATCGTTGCTTGGAAATTGGGCTTTTTTGAATATAAAAATTCCTGAATATGAATTTTTGGAAAATATTGCTCTTCAGTATAGCTATATGATAAAGCTCTCTGAAAAAAATATTGCACAATCTGAACTTGAAGTTACATTAGCAAAACGTAATAGAATTCCAGATATCACAATCGGAGGCGGATACGCTTGGCAGACTCACCCAAATGTCCCTAATAAACTAGGAGGTGCATATGTTGGTGGTGGTATGAATTTGCCGATACTATATAATTTTACTCCTGAAATCCAAAAAGCTGAAATCTTTTTAGAACGCAGTAAGGCCTCTAAAAAAGCTTATGAATATCAATTAAAATATGAGCTAAAAAAAGATTATAATATTTTCAAATACTCTGCTGAGAATATGGCATATTCTAAAAAGATTCTTGAAGAATCTAATAGAATTGTAAAATTATCTACTAGCGGATATATTAGCGGAAAAAATAGCTATACAGATTTGGTAATTAATGAAAATGGTCATCAAGAAGTCATAAGCCAATATCTAGAAGCAATGTCTAGACATTTTTATTCTTATTTAGAACTAATGCAAGATATTGGACATGATATTTTAATCGAAGAGGAGCTGTTATGATAAAGCTTGTTGCAACTGATGTAGATGGAACAATAATTATTCCTGAGAAAACTTTCACAAAAGAAGTCAGAGATTGCATAACAAGACTTGATAATAATGGAATAAAAGTTGTATTAGTAACAGGAAGAATGCATGCAGCTGCCAAACTTATTGCTCAAGATTTAGGTCTTACAACTCCTGTAATATCTTATCAGGGAGGCCTAATAAAAGATGGTGACAAAACATTATATGAAAGATATTTAACAAAAGAACAAGCAGAAAAAATAATAGCCTGGGGAAAAGAAGAAAATATTCATTTGAATTTATACAATGATGATATTTTATATTCTGAAAAAGATTGCTATGAAGTCAAAAGATATTGTAATAATTTACATACTGAATATACTAGAAAATCTTTTGCAGATGTAGAAAAAAACAAAGTAAATAAAATGTTAGCGATTGATTATAGTTCACCTGAAAGACTAACAAAACTTGAAAAAGAATTGCCTAAAATCTTTCCTGAACTATATATCGTAAGGTCTACCCCTTATTTTATAGAATTTTCTAACAAAGAGGCTTCCAAATATTGTGCGGTAAAATTTTTACAAAACTACTGGGGAATTTCTCAAGAAGAGACTCTCACGATAGGCGATCATAATAACGATTTAGCTTTGCTTGAAGCTGGTGGAATAAAGGTTGCAATGGGAAATGCTACAGATGAATTAAAAGCAACAGCCAATTATATTACAGTTTCTGTAACAGAAAATGGCTTTGTAAAAGCTATGGAAAAATTTTGTAATATTTAACTAAATATAATTGCTATATCCTTCTTTTTCAGCTTTAGATAGCGCAGTTATAAATGTATTAAATAATCTATTTATTCCGTTTTCTTCTTTTTCAGGGATCTGAAATACTTCCATAAATTTTGTAGTAATTATAGCGCCTAAATCTTTTGAATCTTCAGTTTTTAAAGGTTGAACTTTATATATATCATTAGTATTCAAAAGTAAGCGTGATATTTTTATATTCGCATCTTTTTCTATTTTTTCAACATTCTTAATAGAAATAAATCCATTAAAATTAGGCTGTATTGTATTGATTTGAGATACTTTCATTTTTTATTCCCTAAATAAAACCGTACCACTACCTATCGAAATAGAGATAAATTGATTTTGCTTATAAAATCTCCTTTTTAGAAATATAACACCCGCAAGGGTTACCTTAGTGCTGCTATGTCTCCATCCTGACACGGTTCGATATCTTACGCCATTATAATCTAAATTATCAACAATCCTATAAACATAGGCAATCTATCCATACCCCTCACAGTAGGCTCTGCACCTCGCTAAGCGTTCGAGTCGAGAGATCCGCTACGTCCCCGTGGAGTACGGCAGGGGTAATTGTAACATAAATATTAATTGATTACAAGCTTGCTATCTTGTAAATAACAAATTTTTCCAATAGGAATTGTTATTTTTTCTTGATTATGTGTAATTTTAAAACCGCCAACTACAGGTATTTTTAAATTCTCTGCTAATTCACAAAAATATTCTTCCAGCCATTTTGGATTATCTACATTCAAAAAATCACCTAATACTATAGCCTTGCAATTATTCTTGAATTGATTGATATTAAGTAGCTGCTGAAACATTTTATCAATTTTATATACAGGCTCATTCAAATCTTCTGCAAAAAATATAAAATCCTCATTGGGAATAAAATCAAGCCCGCATAGTGAAACAACTATAGCAAGATTTCCTCCCCAAATTATACCATTCGCTTTTCCACTTCGATAGAGTTTATTCCCTTCAAATTCTAATTTTTCATTATTGATTGCCTTTATTAAATTATTCCAAGAAAACATCATTCCATCACCGTCAGGGAGAGGGCTAGGGTGAGATATAAACTCTCCAAAATCTGAACAAGCCATCGGACCATGATAAGTTATAATACCTGTTTTTTTATAAATCATTAAAAGTAGTGCTGTAACATCAGAAAATCCAATAATTGGCTTAGGATTTTTTTTGATTAAATCGTAATCAATTTGATTAACTAATCTAATTGCACCATATCCTCCACGAGCTGAAATTATCATATCAATTTCAGAATCTTCAAAGAATTTTTGTAATTCATCAATTTTATCTTTATCACTACCTGCCAAATACCTTTTTTTATCAAAAATATTTTTAGCAAGCTTTACTTTATAGCCCTTATTTTCAAAAAAAGCTATAGCACTATTCATTTTATTTTCATCAACTCCGCCTGAAGGAGCAATAATTCCAATAGTTTTCATAATCCGATTGTAACACATTTTTAAACTTTTGTAACAATTTATATTTTTCTAGCAATTTTTTTTAATTAGAAACGTTTATAATAATGTATACATAAAAGAGGACAATGCTATGGGTGGCGTACCAGGATTAGAACAAAATTATCAATATGGTCTTTACGGACAAGGTAACAAAGTTCCTTTTGGTGGACTAACGGTCGGACCAAGAGTTACCCCTGCAACGACAGTTGAGCCTACAACTGGAATTTCAATGCCAGGTCAAATCGGATATGTGAATGACGAAAGCGGTAATAAAATATCACTCGGTCAGGACGGCGTAGGTTTAGCTCATCGTGATGCTAAAGACTATGGATTTATGCTTGTAGCATAAGATTTTTTAGTTAGAAAACAAAGAAAACGGACAATGTTTTGTCCGTTTTCTTTGTTTTTATTTATTTTTACGTAATTTTATATTTAACTTTTCATTGTAACAATCCGTTACAAAATTTCCTATACATCAAGTTATCTTCATGATAAGCTTATATTACTTGAAATTATAAAATTTAAGAGCGTATTACTATTATTCAAAAAGGAGAAACAAATGGCTGATAAAAGAGTATGGCTATTTAGAGAAGGTAACGCTGATATGCGTAACCTACTAGGTGGTAAAGGCGCAAACTTAGCAGAAATGACTAATTTAGGTTTGCCTGTTCCTCCTGGATTAACTATCACAACTGAAACTTGTATGGATTACATTAATAACGGCAACAAAATGCCTGAAGGTTTAATGGATGAAGTAAAAAAAGCTTTAGCTGATGTAGAAAATCAAATCGGTAAAAAGTTCGGTGATACAACAAATCCTCTATTAGTTTCTGTTCGTTCAGGAGCTAGAGTATCAATGCCTGGTATGATGGAAACTATTCTTAACTTAGGATTAAACGATGAAACAGTAGAAGCAATGGTTAAATTAACTAACAACCCTCGTTTCTGCTACGATTCATATAGAAGATTCTTAACTATGTTCGGCTCAGTAGCTTGGGAAATGGACAGACAAAAATATTTCGAAGCTGAAGTTGAAAAAGTAAAAGAAAGAGAAGGCGTAAAATCTGATACAGAGGTATCTGCAGAAGGTTGGAAATCTTTAATTCCTGTATATAAAAGCGTAATTAAAGAAGTAACAGGTAAAGAATTCCCACAAGATCCATATGTTCAATTACAAGAAGCAATCGAAGCAGTATTCCGTTCTTGGAACATTCCTCGTGCAGTTGCTTATAGAAATATGAACAAAATCGACCATAACTTCGGTACTGCTGTAAACGTTCAAACAATGGTATTCGGAAACATGGGTGATGATTGTGCTACAGGTGTTTCATTCACTCGTAATCCAGCTACTGGTGAAAACAAATTCTACGGTGAATACTTAACAAACGCTCAAGGTGAAGACGTTGTTGCAGGTATTAGAACTCCTAAGCCTATTTGCGAATTAGAAACAGAAATGCCTGAATTATATAAACAATATGTTGATATTGCTAAAAAATTAGAATTAGGCTATAAAGACGTACAAGATATGGAATTTACTATAGAAAAAGGTAAATTATACATTCTTCAAACTCGTAACGGTAAAAGAACTGCAGCAGCTGCTGTAAAAATTGCTGTTGATATGTGCAAAGAAGGTATTATTACTAAAGAAAGAGCTATTCAATTAGTAGATCCTTATTCTGTAAACCAAATTTTATTACCTTGCTTTGATGTAAAAGCAATGGAAGAAGCTAAGAAAATTGCTCACGGTGTAAACGCATCTCCTGGTGCTGCTGTTGGTAAAATCGTATTCGATACAGAAGAAGCAGCAAAAAGAGGCGAAGCAGGTGAAAAAGTTATCTTAGTTCGTGTAGAAACTTGTCCTGATGATATTCACGGTATGGCTGTTTCTCAAGGTATCTTAACACTTAGAGGCGGAGCTACATCTCACGCAGCTGTTGTTGCAAAAGGTATGGGTATTCCTTGCGTTTCTGGTTGTGAAGATATGAAAATAGACTTAGCAAACGGAACTCTAACTGGTGCAGATGGTTCTGTTTACCACAAAGATGATGTAATATCTCTAGATGGTGGTAAAGGTATCGTTATGGCTGGTGCTGTTAAATTAGCAGATGCTAAAATTGATGAAAATTTCACTACTTTCTTCAACTGGGTAGATGAAATCAAAACTCTAACAGTAGAAGCTAACGCTGATACTCCAAAAGATATCGAAAATGCTTTAAAATTCGGTGCAGAAGGCGTTGGTCTATGTCGTACAGAACATATGTTTATGGATCCGGACAGACTTCCTTGGGTTCAAAAAATGATTATTGCTGGTACTGCAGAAGCTAGAAAAGAAGCATTAGCTAAATTATTACCTATGCAATATTCAGATTTCTATGCTATGTTCAAAGCATTAGGATCTGATAAGCCTATGACAATTAGACTTTTAGACCCACCTCTTCATGAATTCTTACCTTCTAAAGAAGCTTTAATTGCAGAAGTTGCTACATTAAAAGCTAAAGGTGAAGACTATAAAGAAAAAGAAGAAATGCTTCATATCGTAGAAGGCTTATCTGAATCAAACCCTATGATGGGCTTAAGAGGATGCAGATTAGGTCTTACTTATCCTGAAATCAATGAAATGCAAGTAAGAGCAATCTTTGAAGCAGCTTGTGACGCTAAAAAAGAAGGTGTTAATGTAAAACCTTACGTTATGATTCCTCTTATCGGTCACGTTAACGAATTAAGAGTTGCTAAAGAAATTCTTGAAAGAGTTGCTGAAGATGTAATGAACGAAAAAGGTGTAAAAGTTGATTACAAATTCGGTACTATGATAGAAATTCCTCGTGCAGCATTAACAGCTGACGAAATCGCTGAATATGCAGAATTCTTCTCATTCGGTACAAATGACTTAACTCAAATGACATTTGGCTACTCTAGAGATGATGCTGAAGGTAAATTCTTAAAACGATACGTTGAACAAAAAATCCTTCCAAGTAACCCATTCGAAACACTTGATACAAAAGGTGTTGGTCAATTAATGGAAATCGCTATGGAAAGAGGTAAGAAGGTAAACCCTAAATTATTAGGTGGTGTTTGTGGTGAACACGGTGGTGATCCTGATTCTGTGAAATTCTCTCACAAAATCGGACTAGATTACGTATCTTGCTCTCCATTCAGAATTCCTCAAGCTAAACTTGCTGCAGCACAAGCAGTTGTTGAAGGAAAATAAATTGGATAAATAAAAAAGAAGCGGAACGCAAAGTGTTCCGCTTCTTTTTTTATTAAATAAAATAAACTAAATTAACTTTAAATTTTACCAATAAATTTTATATTTGCATTACTTACCAACTCTTCATAAGCTAATACTGTTAAGTTTTGTACAAACTCAGATAAGATTACAAACATCATATGTCTAATATCCATAGGAACAACTATTGTTGGATTAGTAATCTTTTTAGATTTAGCAAATTTTGCAATTTTAGCTGCAATATCTTGTACTTCTGTTGCTTCTATCCTTATTATCATATCATTATCTTCTTCATCTTCTTTAAAGAATGAATAGACCTTATCTAAGATATCTTCACTTAATTCTATAACTTTTAGTTCGCCATCGACAGCTAAATCTTTAATTATATGCTTAGAAAGAGCAAGCCTTACTTTATCAAGTAAATCTTCTTTTGTAGGTTCATTAGCATAATCATTAATTTTTTCGAAAATATAGACTATATTTTTTACAGAAACATTTTCTCGAATAAGACAAGTAAGTAAATACTTCAAATCAGAAGCTGTAATAAAATCAGGAATTATGTTATCTACAAGAAAAGAATTCGTTTCAATGACCTTTTCTACATATTTATTGACATCATTATAATCCATAATATCTGAAACTTCTTTTTTTGCAATGTATTCTATTGCTTTACCTATATATTCTGAAGCTGTATAGCCTTGAGCCCAAAAATCTTTTACCTTATCTTTTGAAATCCATATTAGTTTTTTACCTGTTATATAATCATCAACTATATAATCTTCATTTGTTGGTTTATAGCCTTTAATATCATCCTTGTAAAAAGCTATACAATCAGGAAAAACTACAGAACGAAAAGATTCAATATCATGAATTTTTATACAAAATTCATTTTGCATAAGCTCATCACTATTATGAAAATGTATATGCGGTATTACATAACCTAACTTTTCTGCTAAATCTTGACGTATTTTTACAGTCTCAGCAAGTAAATTATCATCACTTGCTTCCATAGAAATCACCTCTAAAATTTCCTCAGAAAGATTTACTACAAACTTCTCCTCTTTTATATTTGAATACATAGATTCTGGAGAAATTTCATTAATCAACTGTTGCTTTAGAATAGATAATTGCTTTAATTCATCAGACATTTGATTATTAAGTTGATTCTTTTTCTCAGGAGAAAGGTTCTCATTCTCAAGCTGAGACTTTATCTTTTTTATTCTTTCTTTTTGATTAGAAATTTTTAATTGAATTTCTTTACAAGAAGCATATGGACTAGATGGAGCTGCAAGCATTTTTTCCATTCGATACTTAAAACTTGTTATATTAACAATATCATCTAAATCTGTAGAATCTTCATCCTGCTTTTCTCTCATAAAAATACAGTTAAAATCAAAAGAAGTATCTGTTTCTACTTCATGCATTGTATATAAATCCCAACCTGCGTCAGACATTTCATTTAATAAATTTTCCAAAGCCTGTTTATCATCTGTTGGAACTGACTTTATTACATACTGCATTTTTTTATTAAACATCATCGTCCTCATATTCTGTCTTTATTATTTTATAGATTAAACTATTATGAATAGGCTTATTTTCATTTATAGAAAAAGCATCATCACAAAGTTTTTGAGCAACTCTAGTCTTATCTTCATCATTAGAATAAATAGTATAAAGAATCTCACCTTTTTTCACATATTCTCCACTTTTCTTATTCAAATAAATTCCTACACTATAATCAATAATATCTGAAGAATTTTCTCTACTTGCTCCTAATATTTTTGAAGCTTTAGCAATATTAAAAGCATTAATTTTTTGAACATATCCACTTTTTTTAGATTCACATTCTATTTTGAAATGTGGCAGCTCAAACTTGTCATAGTTATCTACTATTTCTACATCACCGCCTTGGGCAATGACAAGCTCTCTACATTTTTCAATAGCTTTACCGGAATCAATAAGATTTTTTAAGAACAGTCCTGCTTCTTTTCTATCATCATATAGCCCCAAGTTAACTAAAATAGTCTCAGCTATAGAATATGTAAGTTCAGCCAAGTCACCATCTACAATATGACCTTTCAAGAACTCCATAGATTCTATTACTTCTATAGAATTTCCAATTGCACGCCCTAATGGTTCATCCATTGAAGTTACAATCGCCAAAACTCTCTTATTTAAAATCTTACCAACATTAACCATCAATCTAGAAAGATTTATTGCCTCTTCGGGAGTTTTCATAAAAGCTCCTGAACCATATTTTACATCAAGCACTATCTTACTTGCTCCAGAAGCAAATTTCTTTGATAAAATTGACGATGCAATTAAAGAAATATTATCAGTTGTTGCAGTAATATTTCTAAGAGCTTGTAACTTTTTATCAGCAGGCGCCAAATTTTCATCTTGTGAAGCTATAATAGCATTATGTTCCTTTACTTGATGAGAAATTTCATCAATAGAAAAGATTGTATTCATATGAGGTATTGATTCTAATTTATCAACAGTACCTGCAGCATGTCCAATTCCTCTATCAGAAATTTTAGCTATTGGCACCCCTGCAGCAGCAAGAAGTGGAATTAGAGTAATTGTTACTTTATCTCCAACACCACCTGTAGAATGCTTATCAACTATTGCATCTTTTAACTCTTCAAAATCGATAACCTTACCGGAATAAGCTAATGCTTCTGTTAGAAAAGCAGTCTCTTTTTCTGTTAGCCCGCTAAAAGATACTGCCATTAGCCAAGCTGCCATTTGAGCATCAGAAGCCGAACCATCAACAAAAGAATTAATTAAAAACTTAATTTCTTCTTCTGAATGTTGCTTTCCTTTTTTCTTCTTCTCTATTAATTCAATAATTTTCACTACTTCCTAGCACCTTTGAGCTTTGCAATAACGCTATCTGTAATATCTACACCACCAACGAAGACACCACGAACATCCATTACAGCATCTAATTTTTGCTCAACCATAACTGCTTTTGCTGCATCTTTAATTTTTGTAAAAACTTCTTGCTCTCTTTTTGTTTTTAAAGAAACATAAGCAGCTTCTTTAGCTTTAAATTCTTGTGCTACTTTTTCTTCAAAAGTTTGCTTTTTTAATGGAGTATCTAAAGACTTATATTCTTTTTCTTTATCTACTAAAAATTGTTGCATTTCTAAGCCCTTAGCATCAACTTCTTTTGTAACTTGTTTTGCATAATCATAGTTATCAATAACTTTCGCATAATCTATGTATCCAACACCACCAGCATTTGCTATACAAGTAGTTACAGCCATTGCTAATAATACTATTCCTAATTTCAAATTCTTCATATATAACCTCCTAAACTACTTTTATTAAAATATTATACACTATATTAGTACATCATGTCACCTACACCAAATGTAAAGTAACCATTTGGTGAACCATTAGGTCCAGGATTTGTTAATGGGAAACCATAATCTACAGATAGCGGACCGATACCTGGCATATTGATTTTTAAACCGATACCTGCTGTAATTGCCTGAATTGGTCTGTCATATAAGACACTCGAAATCGTAGGATCAAATACTCTACCAGCATCAACCCAGAATGTTAATCTCAAATTCTGTAAGAAATTCACTTTCAACCTATCAACAAAAGGAATAGGTGTAGCAAGTTCCGCTGAACCCATTATAAATGCTGTACCAGTACCAACACCGTTTACTTTATAACCTCTAATAGTATAAGGGCCACCTAAACGATAAGCCATAACTTCTGGCATATCATCACCATGCACTCTAATACCACCTCTTCCAGTAAATGTTAATGATGATTTTTTAGCTATTGGTATATATTTTTTTGCCATACCAGTCAAACGACCGTTAGTTTTACCAAAACCATCTAAGCCGAAAGCTTCTTCATAACGAACAGATGCTAAAACACCATTTCTAGGATTTACAGAAGAATCACGGGAATCATAAGCTAAACCAGGTGCTAATCTTAAGAAGAACCCTCCTTCTAACTGTTTAGCTCTGTCTGCAATATTCAAGCCATGACTGTTATAAAGATTTGTTATGTTATTGATATCACCTTCGCTTAAATGAATATATTCTACACCAGTTGTAAATGTAGATGATAAGTGTCTATTATACTTCATTCTATGAGCTACAGTACCTTCTATACCAATTCTTCTTTCTATTGCTAGTGGAATTTGGTAACTACCTAAATCTCTAAAATAAATTTTACTCATCAATGAATTATCAGCATTTAAAAAATGTGGTTCAAAAAAGCTTAATTCTGCTTGATAATTCATATGACTTTTTATTGAAGAATCACTCATTAAGATACCAGAACCGACCATACCAGTAAGAGAAACTCTTTGGTTCATACCACGAAAGTTATTATCAGAGATACCAACAGAACCAAACGCACCTGTTGCGGAATCTAAGCCACCCCCAATTGATACGGAAGCTGTTCTTTGCTCTTTTAATTCAATCGTTACATCAAATTTATCCGGATCTTCTTCTGAAACTTCTATAGTTCTATTAACATCTTTAAAAGCCTGAGTTGAATATAATCTTACTAAATCTTGCTTTACCTGATTTTCATTATATACGGTACCAGGTTCTGTCATAATATTTCTTTCGATTACGTATTCTTTAGTCTTTTCATTACCCGTAATCATTATTTTATTTATTTTACCTTCTGTAATACTTAAATTAAGAGTACCATCAGGATCGTCATAAATAGAATCTATTTTAGAAAGGATATATCCCTTTGAATAATAACACTGATTTATTTGCTCCATTGCCTGATTAATCGCAGTTATATTCTGTGGTTTCCCTTTTAAAGGCAGTAAATACTGCATAATTTCGTCATCAGAAACTACTGTATTACCTTCTATTGTAAAATCTGTTACCGGTATATTTTCTTCAACTATAATTTTTAACGAAATAGTACCATTAGAATTTTTTACAGGAATAGCTTTCATTTTTTCTGTAAAATATCCCATTCTATATATTGTTTTTAAGTCTTGCTGCATAGCATCTTTATCATACAAGTCACCCTTTTGAAGTGACATTTTTGATAAAATGTATTCAGGCTTAATAATATTAGACCCAAGAATTTCAATATCATTAATATATGCGGTATTACTGTCATAAGATGATTCTTCCATATAATCTAACTCATCATCAACAGGAACATCATCAGCTAATGCAACACACGATGGTACCACAATACTCCCAAGTACCAAACTAAAAATTATTAAGTTTTTATATAAAGATGATAGATTAATCAACTATCTACTCCACAGCGTTACTTCAACATAATATCACAAATATATAATTAAAAAAATAAAACAATTATTTTTTACGAAATATTTACGCTTTTCCGTTAATAGACAGTTTTTTTATTTTTTTTGTAAACAAATGTTAAGAAATAAAAGTTTTTTGAAATTGAGCTTTTTATATTTACTTTATATATATGTAAACATATTAAGAGTAAGGATAAGGTTATGCTAACACTAACAACTGATGATAATAAATCTACATGCTTTAAATTTATTGGTTCTGAAGCTCCACAAAAAACCACTCATCTTATTTCAAACAATACAAGTTTAATTTCTAACAATGTTGGTGGTGGAACAGACACTTGCAGCTTTTACTCTGGTCCAAGCGACGCAACAATTGTTGCTTTTGGAGAAAGCTGTGAAACTAGCGGTTCTATTGCATATTCTGGAATGAGTGAATCTTGTGGAAGTATTGCATATTCTGGCGCTAGTGAATCTTGTGGTTCTATAGCTTCATCTTTTAGCGGTGGAGGCTTCTCTTCTTCTGTATCTGTAGGTGGTAGCTGCAGTTATTCTTGCTAATCATTGAATTTATAAAATGTAACAAAATTTATTATAAAGTCGACAAATATTTTGCCGACTTTATTGTTTAGTTATTGTCAAAAAATTTCAATAATGATACGATAGTTTTATTGGGAGATTGTTATGGAAGAGAAGTTTAATATAATACAATTTTTAAGAAGTGCAGTTTCTGCAGGTGCATCTGATGAACATTTAAAAGTTGGTCATCCTCCATACATAAGAAAAAATGGATTTATAAAAAAAACTAATATGCCAGCTCTTTCAAAAGAAGAGTTAGATAATGCTATTTTAGAAATAGCCCCAACTGCAATTAGAGATGAAATTTTAACAAAATGTGATGTCGATTTTATGTACGAAATAAAAGGTTGTTCAAGATTCAGAGTAAATTATAATCGACAAATCGGGTTACCAGGTTTAGTTATAAGAAATATTTCTTATAATATACCAAAATTAAAAGATTTATCTCTTCCTGATATTTTAGAAAGTTTTTCTGGATATCAAAACGGAATTATACTTGTTACTGGACCAACAGGAAGTGGTAAATCTACTACAATAGCATCACTTATTAACCAAATAAACGAAAATGACTCTAAGCATATTGTTACTATTGAAGATCCTATAGAATACGTTTTTGAATGTAAAAAAAGTATAGTCTCACAACGACAAATCGGAGTTGATACAAAGTCGTTTTCAGACGGAATAAAATATGCACTTAGACAAGATCCTGATGTTATTTTTATAGGGGAAATTCGAGATAAAGAAACGATGGCTGCCGCATTAAAAGCTTCAGAGACTGGCCATTTAGTCTTTTCAACACTACATACTAATGATGCCGTTCAAACTATTAATAGAATTGTCAATATGTTTGAAGAAGCTAATCGTCATTTAATAAGAAAACAACTCGGAGAAACTCTAAGAGCTACAATCGCTCAAAAACTTGTTTACTCAGAGAAAGACCAAACTCGATACCCTGCATGTGAAATAATGGTTGTTACATCTACAATAAAAGATTACATTGTAAAAGATAACACTGAAGAAATTTATGAATTATTAAGAGAAAATAACATTGACGATATGATATCTTTAAATACATCTTTAGCAATCTTAGCCGAAAGAGGTTGCATATCTCAACAAGAAGCTTTAGAAAATTCAAATGACGAAAACGAATTAGAAAAAGTCTTCAGAGGAGTATATCAAGGGACAAAAGCTTATTATGAATAATTATGTTACTGAAGCAATAAATTTAAAATCATACAATTTAAATGATGCCGATAAAATAATTGTAATGTATTCAAAAGAAAATGGCTTAATTAAAGGGGTTGCAAAGGGGATTAAAAAGCCTAAAAGTAAGCTGGGAGCAAGAATGGATTTACTTGTTGCTAATTCTCTTCAACTTTTAAAAGGACGTTCAATGGATACGATAGTTCAAGCACAAACTGTTAATCATTTTAGAAAAACACGCGAAGATATGGATAAATTAATGTTATCATCTTATATATCTGAAGTTGTTATGAATTTTGGGGAAGGTTCTGAATCAGCCTCAGAAGAAATTTATGAGCTTCTCTATAAAGCTTTGAACAGAATCTCTAATTCCACACAAAAAAAAGACATGCTTATTGCCGCTATCAAATTCCAGCTAAAAATTTTATTAATTATGGGGTTCTGCGTAGAATTAGATACTTGTCTTTGTTGCAGAGAGCAAGTATTAGACGAAGAAATGTATTTTTCATCATCTATGGGAGGAATTATTTGTAAAGAATGCAATGAACACTTAGGCGTTAAGCTTAAAATGCATTATAAAATCAGAGATTTCTTACAAGCAATGCTTCAATTCGACTTTGATTATGAGAGTGACTATGATAAAAAGGCAACTGAAAAAGTCTGCCAAGTATGCTTTGACTTATTAGATGAATATATAAAAACTCACACCAATAAAAAACAAAAATCTGTAAAATTATTAAAGGAGCTAGGTGTATGAAAAAAATACGTCTTGCTCACTTATACCCTAAACTACTAAATATATACGGAGATGGTGGAAATATTCTTACTCTAAAAAAAAGATGTGAATGGCGCGGTATTCATATTGAAATTGATGAAATAAACATTGGCGATTCTATAGATGAGCATGATATTTATTTTATAGGTGGAGGTCAGGATAAACAACAAATTGAAGTTTCAAAAGAGCTACAAAAACATAAAGAATTTCTCTTAGCAGAACGAGACAGAATGTCCGTGTTTTTAGGAATATGTGGAGGATACCAGTTATTCGGAGAATACTATCAGCCTAATAATGGAGAGCGTTTACTAGGAATAGGGCTTTTAGATGCTTATACAATAGCTGGAGATAAAAGATTTATCGGAAATGTAACAATCAAAACGGACTTAGTTGAACCAAATACACTCGTTGGATTTGAAAACCATAGCGGACTAACATATCTAAGAGGAGATACTCAACCTATCGGCAAAGTTATTATCGGAAATGGTAATAATGGAAAAGATTCTTTCGAAGGTGCAAGATATAAAAATGTTTTCGGCACATACTTACATGGTTCATTCTTACCTAAAAACCCACATTTTGCAGACTACCTAATTGAATTAGCTTTAGGCACAAAACCAGAACCTATAGATGATAGGATTGAGTTTGGCACACACAATTCTTTAATCAATAAAGCCTATTAAAATTACTTACCAAACCGTCTATTTCGTTTATTATATTCTAATACACATTCTGCAAGTTTGTTTTTATCAAACTCTGGCCAAAACTCTTGGCGAATGATTATTTCAGAATATGCAATTTGCCATAATAAATAATTTGAAATTCTCATTTCACCACCAGTTCTTATTAATAAATCAGGATCTGGAATGTTCTTTGTATATAAATGCTTAGAAATAGTTTCCTCTGTTATATTTTTTTCTCCAGAAGCTATAATTTCATTTACTGCATGAACAATTTCATCTCTAGAGCCGTAATTAAAAGCTATTTGTAAATTTACACCAGTATTGTTTTTAGTAGTTTCTACAGCATTATTTAAAATCTCTTGTAATTTTACGCTTAACTTTGTTGTATCACCTATAAAGGAAATTACTACATTATTTTCATGCATTTCTTTCAACTCATTTTTTAGAGTCTGCCCAAGAAGATCCATTAAAAAATTAACTTCCTCTGGCTTTCTATTCCAGTTCTCAGTAGAAAAAGCATATACCGTTAAGTATTTTATTCCAAAATCGTCACAAGCTCTCATCGTAGCTTTTAAAGAATCTACACCTTTTTTATGGCCTATAGCTGACGGCAAATTTTTATTTTTTGCCCAACGTCTGTTGCCATCCATTATTATTGCAATATGCTTTAAATTACATTCTTCTACTATTTTTTTTATATCTTCCATTTCTTAATTCCTTAAATAAATTTAAATATAATTTTCTAACATTTCAAAAATTTCAAAAATAGGCTTTTCTAAAGCTTCTACTTCTATATCCTCATCCAACTCTAAAGTAATAGTAGGAATATTCTTTTCTATACCAGCCCAAGTCCCAAAACTACCTGGAGTAGGATAGCCTATACTTTCTTCAACAGGATATCCTATAATCTTCGAAATTTTTTGTGATATAGCTTCTGCATCACCATCATAATTCACAACTTTATATGGAGCATGAAGTGTCAATATTAATTTTGGTTTAAATTCTTCAATAATATTTATTAGAAATTGAGTCTCTATCTCACTAGCTGGAGCGTCTCCTCCATAGAAATTACCTTTTTCACTCAATATCCAATTCTTTGTTGGGAAATTTCTATTAATATCAACGCCATTTGAATTTACTCTTGTCTTATTAAAAACACCATCCGGATTTAAACAAGAAATCAATAAAAGTTTTGTACTAGGATGTGTTTCAAAATATTTTTCAATCAAAAATTTACCTTGAGGCTCATCTCCATGCATACAGCCTATTACAAGAACAGGAATAAAATCTTCATTTTTAACTAAACCTATAAAATTTCCCTGTGATGTTCTTACCATTTTATAGCACCTACGGCTTTATTATTGCAAGAATAAAATCCTCTGTAAAATATCTATTAGCACATTCTTTTATCTGTTCAGGAGTTACTTCCCAAAGTTTTTTTACTATTTCATCTCGGTAATTAAAAGGCTTACCCATAATTGAATAATATGCCATTATATTAGCTTGTTGAGAATTTGTCTCACTTATAAACTGTTGCTTTCCTATAAGATTATTTTTTGCATTATGAAGTTCTTCTTCACTGACTAAAACATTCTTTATTTTTTCTATTTCTTCTTTGAAACCTTGTATAGAAGTCTCTATATTAGAAGGTTCTGTACCTATATAAATACTAAAGACTGCTGACTTTAAATGAGTCTCATATGCAGAACGCACCGTATATGCTAACCCTTTTTTCTCTCTTAGCTCTAAAAACAATCTAGAAGATAATCCACTAGCCCCTAATATTACATTTAAAAGCATAATTACTGGATAATCCTTTTCTCTAATAGTTGGTACCAACCAACCTTGAAGTATCTGAGCTTGATTTGCATCCTCTTTTATTATTTCTACATATTCATTTTTAATTTTTGTTGGCTCAGATATCCGGCTTTCGACATCTTTTGACTCTGGAATATCTGCTAAATATTTTTCTACTAATGTGTAATCAACATCTCCGACAAGAGCTAGAGACTTTTTGCTATTATTTAAAATCTGAGTATAAGAATTTATAACATCTTCTTTTGTAACATTATCAACATTTGCTAGAATTTCAGTATAAGAATGCCCATAATAATGATTCTTATAAATAGTCTTTGTAAAAAGATCTGAAACTTTAACTTTTGCAGAATCCAATTCTGCTGTTAACTCACCTTTTAATTTTATTTTTTCTTTATCAAACTCATCAAAAGTTGGGTTCATTATTATTTCTTTCAAAATTGATAAAGCCAATTCAAAATCTTCATTCAAGCAAACAAATTTAAATTTTAAATAATCAGACTTCATTTCTGTATATAATTCAATTGCATTCTCATCAAGAATACTTGCCAATTCTTCAGAAGTATACTTTGATGTACCCTTCAATAAAAGACGGTTCATTAAAGAATACTCTCCAGCATATTTTTCTGCGTTTTCAATTAAAAAATTTAATGTAAGCCCAATCCTTGGAGTATTTTTATTTTGCTTAAAGCAAGCTTTTATCTTATTATTTAAAATAAATTCTCTCATACTAATGATTTAAACATAAACAGATTATAAAAAAAAGTGTTTTTATTTTTAGTTTCAAATTGTAAATTATTGTATAAAAATGGGCATGTCTATGATAGAATAAATTTAGAGGAATCTTAATGAGAATTTTAGAAGTAAGAGACGATTTTATAAAATTTGAAGCAGAGAGTAATACACAACTATCATCTTTTATACAGATTGATGGCATAGAAAAGAAGTACATCGCACAAGTACTTCAGCTTAAAAGATCTGGAGAAAAGCCAATTGGATATGCTAAAATTCTCTTTCTATATAATGGAGAACTTCAAAGCTACGATAAGACCTTACCTTCGAAAGAATCTATTATAAATGAATTTGACATAAATATCTTGTTAAATTCTATTAATTATGACCAACCTATAATTGCAGGAAAAGCAATTGGTACAGACTCTAAAGTCATTGTTGATGAATCAGTATTTAATAAAAAAACACTTATTTGTACTGATGATAAAAATGCAAATAATTTACTTACTAGGAATTTATCAAAACAGTTTAATAACCTTAATAAAAGAGTCATTATAATAGATACTTTGGGGATTTTATCTGCAAAAAAAGTAATTGCCGGTGTAGATTTTAAACTTCCTCTTGATACAAATTCTTTAGCATTTATGTACAAAGATTGTCTCAATGATGCAACCGGAGATAGTAAATCTTTAATCATTGAAATATTCAAAGACCTTGCAGAATATTCAAAAACTGTAGAATTTTTACCATTTTCAGCTCTAAAAAATATTATAGATGATATGGTTGACAAGTCTCATGTATTCAAGCTTTTGGTCTTAAAAAATAAGTTAGCTAAATTTGATAGACTAGGCTACTTTGCTAAAGATAAAACTGAACTAGACAATGTAGATAAAATCTTGAGTTCTCAAAACGTTATAATTGATTTTTCAAAATTAGATGTCGCATTCCAAAACAGATATCTTGATTTTATTTATGAGAAGCTAGCTAAGAATGAAAATATACAAGTAATTTTTGAACTGTCAAATACTGTAAATAAAAAATGTCTTAAAAACGTTCTATCATCGAATGTTTCAACGACTTTCATAACTCATTCAAAATTTAAATATTTAAATGATATCAAAAACATTTTTGATAATTTTATATTGACTCCCTCTATTGCAATAAATCAAATTTTTACAGTTTTTAATTCTTTTCTAAAATCTATGTCTAATGATTCGTTCTTAATTGCAGGCGAAGGAACAAATTATATCCCAATAGTATCACCATTAGAGAAAATTGATGATTTTATTGTTCCTCAAAAAACTGATTTAATAGAAGACTCTAGTTTTAATGAAGAAAACGAAAATACTGAAACAGAAGATATTCAAGAAATTGATGAAGAAAAAGTGGACACTGATGACGCACTTGAAGAAATTGCAATAGATGATTCTGATATTTCTACAACAGAAAACAACGAACAATCAGAAGAGTTTGACGAAATTACTGAAATAGAAAGTCAACAAGAAGAGCTAAATCAACCTTCACTAACAGAGGAAGAAATTATATCTACTATAGACGAAAAATCTCAGGATATAATCTCTAAAGTTACAGAAAATATCGAAATTCCTGAAAAAATAAATATGTTTGATGATGAAGAATCCATATCAGAAGATTCTATCTCTAATCTTGAAGATAACAATGAATTTAATGAGCAAAATGTTATAATAGAAGAGGATAATAACCAAATTAGTCCTGAAATAGAGCATGAATTATTAAATTCACTAAATGAAAACAATAGTTCTACAGATTTTGAAGAAGATATTCTAGAAATCCCACTAACTGAAAACTTTTCTACTGAAATCCATTCTGAAGAAATAATAGAAGATTATGTTTCTGATTATGAAAATAATATTCCAGAAGAAATAACAATTAATGAAGAATTAGACTCTAATGAAATAAATGAAACTAGTTTAGAAGAACTAGATTCAAATAGTATTGATGAACTAAATTCTGAATCTGAAGAAGAAAATAGCGCTATAATACTAGATAATGATATTGATTTAGATATAGATGACACTAATGAGGATATGATGTTCTCCCCAGAAGATGATTCACAAGAACAATCTCCGCTGGAGCAACTTCCTATTGATGATGAAATTAGTGTAATGCCACTTTCTGAAGATAATATTGGAGAGCTAGACGATTTCGTAGAATTAAATCCAGATGATATTGACGAAAATGATATTATAGTTGATATGACAGACGATGAGCTGCCACTTCCTGATAATATCGATGAGCAAATTGTTAAAGATGTTGATAAAGTATTTACAACAAGAAAAGATGATGAAATTTCTGATTCAGATTTAGATTTTATAGATGAAATGAATAATGACGAAAGCGAAATTTTAGAAGAAATACCCGCAGAAGACAACTTATTAGAAGAAATCGCTGAATCAGAAGAAGAAAATTCTGGGATATTAGAAAATATCGAACCGGCACCTCTTGAGGAAGAAAATGATAACGATTTAGATATTTTAGAAACAAGAAGTTCCTCTACACCAATCGTTCCTGTTTATGATGCGGATATTCCACAAGAAGATTTGGTAGAAAGTGACCCTATTCAACAAGGTGATTCTGTTACTCATGCTAAGTATGGTTCCGGAGTTGTTGAAAAAATGATTAAATATGGAAATAAAACTCTATATTCAATAAATTTTGACAATATTGGAAGACGTTTGCTTGATCCAACTTTAACTGAAATTAAGAAAAGTTAATATATTTTAAGTTAAATATATAATATTCTTTACAAAAAGTTATTTTATTATTAGAATTAGAGTACTCACTATCCTCAAGTGATAAGCATCAATATTAGAGTCATTAACTAATATCTGATGCGCAAGTGAAAGGAAATAAAAAAAATGGCAAACATTAAGTCAGCAAAGAAAAGAGTTCTAATTGCAGAAGCAAACAGACAAAGAAACGTAGCTTTTAAAACATCTATCAAAACTGCAGTAAAAAAAGCTTTAGCTTTAGCTACTGCTGAAAATAAAGATGAATTAAACTCAGCTATTTCTAAAGTTTATCAATTATGTGATAAAGCTGTATCTAAAGGTATTTTACACAAAAATACTGCTGCAAGAAAGAAATCTAGACTTGTTTTAGCTATTAAAAAATTAGCAAAATAAGCTAAATGCAAAAATTAAAAATAGACTTGTAAATGTTATTTACAAGTCTATTTTTTTTAATCTACTAAATATTTTTTACCTATAAGTTCATCCGGCAAAAATTGTTGTTCAATATCTGGAGCATCATGAGTATAAATATAACCCTCACCAAAACCATATTTTTTAGCATCTTTATAATGAGCGTCCCTTAAATGCATAGGAGGAGGAAAATCCAAACCCGAAGCTATATCGCCAAGAGCTTTATCGATTGCAATACAAGCTTTATTGGATTTAGGAGCTTTCGCTACATATACAACCGCATTAGCAAGTGGGATTCTCCCTTCAGGCAAGCCTATTAACTCTACTGCTTTATAAGCATTTACTGCAATATTCATCGCATTTGGATCTGCAATTCCGACATCTTCTGCGGCACATACAATAAGTCTTCTTGCTATAAATCTAGGGTCTTCGCCTGCAGCTATCATTTTAGCAAGATAATAAATTGCTGCATCAGGATCAGAACCCCTTAGGCTTTTTTGGAAGGCTGATGCACAATCATAATGTTCTTGAGTAGAATATCTGGTATTTCTTCTTTGAGTAATACTCTCTAGAATTTCTACTGATAACAGTCTTGTATCATTTGAAAAATTACTTGCAAAATACGAATTTTCAACCAAATTTAAAGCTGCTCTTGCATCACCTCTAGCATTATTTATAATAAACTTTATAACATCATCTTCATACTGAATTGGCTGATAATTTTTTTCTAAATACTCAAAACCACGATTTATAATTTTTTCCATACTATAATCATTAATGGGATTAAGTCTTATGACTTGGACACGTGAAAGAAGAGCCGGTACTACTTGAAAAGATGGATTTTCTGTTGTTGAACCTATTAAAAATATCGTACCGTTTTCAACATGAGGAAGCAGCGCATCCTGTTGAGTTTTAGAATATCTATGAATTTCATCTATAAATAAAATTGTTTTTTGTCCAGACCTTAAAGCTTGTCTTGCTTGCTCAACAGTTTCTTTAATCTCTTTTATACCAGAAGTAACTGCTGATAATTCAATAAACTGGGCATTAACTTTTGTTGCAATCAGCCTAGCTAAAGTAGTTTTTCCACACCCCGGAGTGCCCCATAGAATTAAAGAAAACAACCGTTGAGTTTTTAATAAATTAAGTAAAGGTGAATTAGGAGCAACAACATTAGACTGTCCTAAAAAATCCTCTAAAGTTTTAGGTCTTAAAATTTCTGCTAAAGGCGTTTGTTTATTACTTTCTTCCAATTGTGTAAATAAATCCATAAGAATATGTTAGCACAATTTAAATTACAATACTAAAAAGATTCTAATTTATAAATAAATATGCTATAATAATCTTTCAAGAAAGGAGATTTATATGGAATTAAAAGGAAGTAAAACTGAAAAAAATTTAATGGAAGCTTTTGCTGGAGAATCACAAGCAAGAAATAAATACACATATTATGCATCTAAAGCAAAAAAAGACGGCTATGTACATATAGCAAAGCTGTTTGAAGAGACCGCTAATAACGAAAAGGAGCATGCTAAAATTTGGTTCAAATTATTACATGGAGGCTCAATTGCTTCAACTATAGAAAATCTAGAAGATGCTGCAAATGGTGAAAATTATGAATGGACTGATATGTATGCAACATTCGCTAAAGAAGCTAGAGAAGAAGGTTTTGATGAAATAGCATTATTATTTGAAAATGTAGCTAAAATAGAAAAAGACCACGAAGAAAGATATAGAAAACTTTTAGAAAATATTAAAAATAATGAAGTATTCAATAAAAAAGAATCAGTAACTTGGGAATGTGCAAATTGTGGATTTTCATATAATGGAGACTCCGCAGTAGAACTATGCCCTGTATGTAAACATCCTAAAAGTTATTTTATGGTAAAAGCTAAAAACTATTAATAAAAAGGAGGCTTAAGCCTCCTTTTTTAATGAATTTTCGTATCTTTTTTTCGTAAAATAATTAGTCATACCTGCTACAAAAAATCCCATTATTCCAATAGAAAACAGATAAGGTAGACCTGTTATAAGAACCTTTTGTTTTACTAAAGACTTATATTCATCTTTTACATTCGTTTTTCTTTTTTTTGCCAGTTTTTCTGCTAGCTTGCCCAAATCATCAAATTTTGGAACATTTAAATCTTTATCAATTGTATCTTTGCATTTTCCCATTTTATGAAGAATTTTTTTAAATGCATGTTCTACAAATTCACTACCAGTAATTACATATAACGCAACCAATGGAAATCTAGTAGCAGTCTCTTTTAAATTTTCTTTACCTCTATCAGCAGATGCTCCAAAATATCCAGCACCTCCTACTAGTACACAAGTTGTCAGCTGCCCTTTACTAAGACATAACTTCCCATTTTGACTATTAAAATCCATACATAAATACTTGTTAAAAAAGTTTTTTGCTTTTTCATTCTTTTTAAATAATTTACTACCTGGAGCTACAATAAATTCAGAAATATTTTGTAGAACTTTTGAATTTTTGCCTTTTGTCGCAAGCAATGTTGCAAGTCCTAAACACCCCGCATATAAACCGGCAGCTAATTTTATATGATTTTTAGCACTTTTTCTAACCTTCTCTTGATGTTCTTTATCCTCTTTATTATTTTCTAAAGACGCTATATTTTTAAAATCACTTTTATTAAAGATTTTTAATGTCATCAAATTTTTAATATAATTAAGCGAAAACTCCGTAAGAGGTATAGCCATAGCTGCAAGTGCTATAGCTGCTTTCACAGGTAGTATCTTTTTATTATTAGATTTTACAATAGGATTATATTTGGCTTTTTCTACTAAATCTACACCTTTTGTTGCAACTTCTTTTTTTAGATTATTAGATAGTCCTTTTGAAAAAGCTTTTCTTGCAATTCTTTCTCCAAGAATAGTTGGTACAAAATAGATTAAAGCTTCTTCTGTTGTCTCTAAAAAAGTATTCTCTGTTAAATCAGCTAGACTTCTTGAAAATACAACTTTTGGAATAAGACAAGTTGTAGCATCTTGTATAAATCTTGTAGTAGAAAGTCCTGAAGCTTGCTCCTTATGACGAACAAATTTTGCGGCAGGCTTCAGATATTTTGGCAAAGAATCTATTAAAATTTTATTGTTATTTGATGACATAATTCAATTTCCTTAAAACTTGTAAAACTAAAAATTTGCTTTAATAAGTGATTTTGTTTACAAATTTTAAATAAAACATCCTTTATTAGAGCAACAAAACCACTTGATTCTACTACCCTAAATAAAAATCTAAATAAACAGCAAATAAAGGGCAGTTAAACTAACCCGCGCCACCAATTTTTATTTAGATTTAAACAAAAATTTTTCATAATTAAAATTCCTTGTATCGATATATCGATACAAGGAAAGTATAAATCATTTACAATTTATTGTCAAGCAATCAAAGTTTTTATTGCTTCTACTGCAGTTTTAATTGCAGATTCAGTATCATGAACTACAGGATTTTCCAAATTTTGTTTTTCTCGTTCTTGATTAGCTACAACTAAAAAGATAGAGCCTACTTGAACTTTTAAATAGCTACCAACTATAAATAATGCTGCAGATTCCATTTCAGAAGCTAAACAGCCCAGTTTTAGCCAAGCATTCCATTTATTTTCAAGTTCATAATTCACAGGCATTAGATGCGGACTATGCTGACCATAAAACGAATCTTTACACTCTACAACTCCAACATGATAATTTTGATTTAGTTTCTTTGCAGCCTGTATTAATGATGTTACTATTTCATAATCAGCTACCGCAGGAAATTCAATCGGAGCATATTCTTTCGTAGTTCCTTCCATTCTAATAGCACCTGTTGCTATTACTAAATCTCCACTTTTAACGTTTAAATCCATACCGCCACAAGTTCCAACTCTTATGAATTTTTTAGCACCAACTTTTACTAACTCTTCCAATGCAATCGCAGCAGAAGGACCACCAATTCCTGTAGAAGTTACACTCACCTTAACTCCGTTTAAGTAACCTGTATAAGTTGTAAATTCTCTTCTATCAGCTACTAATTTAGCATCATCAAAATATGCTGCAATTTTTTCACACCTTTTTGGGTCTCCTGGTAAAATAACATACTCTCCAACATCACCTTCTTTTAATCCGATGTGATATTGAGTTCCATCTGTTGAATATTTCATATAAAATCTCCTCTTTTGAAAGGTACATTTTATCAATAATAAAACTTTCTGTCAATAAAAGAGCCTAAAACAAATATGTTTTAGGCTCTTCTGTATATTACTCTAATAAATTATGTTAAAAATCTTAGCCAGATATAAACTGTACTCATTACTAGAGATATTGATGTTACTAGAACACCGTATTTTAAGAAATACATAAACTTAATTGGATGTCCTGTAGATGCAGCAGTTTCTGAAACAATAACATTAGCAGCTGCACCGATAATTGTCATATTTCCACCTAAACAAGCACCTAGAGATAGGCACCACCAAAGCGGGAATGTGTAATCACCACCCATAACTTTTTGTACTTCTACTAATAATGGTGACATAGTTGCTGTATATGGAATATTGTCAATAATTCCAGATAGAATACCTGATGCCCACAAAATAATCATAGCAGTAGCTTTTTGTGAACCGTTAGTTACGTTTAATAACCATTCAGACATTAATTTAATACCGCCAGCATGTTCTAGACCACCTATAATAATGAATAAACCAATGAAAAAGAAAATAGTATTCCATTCAACTTCATTAAAAATATGGTGAGGTTTTTCAAATAATAATAAGAAAGCCGCACCTGCCATTGCTGTTACACAAGTCTGAATATGAGTAATATCGTGTAACATAAAACCTAAAATAACAAGACCTAATACAATTCCAGATCTTATCATTAGTGCTTTATCAGTAATTGTATGTGAATTGTCTAAATTAGCAACTTTTGCCATTTTATCAGCATCTGCAACTAGTTGTTTTCTGAAAATAAATGTTAAAATACCGACATTTACAATTAATATTGCAAGTACTATTCCAGTTAATTCTTTTATGAAATCCATAAAAGAAAGTCCTGCAGCACTTCCTATAATAATATTTGGAGGGTCCCCAATTAAAGTTGCAGTACCACCAATATTAGAAGCTAAAATTTCTGTAATTAAAAATGGAATTGGATTTATATCCAATTCTTTAGCGATAACAAATGTAACAGGCATAATCAAAATTACAGTTGTAACATTATCTAAAAATGCTGATACAATTGCAGTAAAAAATGCAAGTGATATTAATATCAACTTAGGTTGTCCCTTTGTCATTTTTAGCATTTCATTAGCTATCCAATTGAACATTCCACTTTTTGTTGCAATACTTACTATAATCATCATTGATACTAGTAAAAAAATTACATTAAAATCTACAAAATTGATAAAATAACCATGGTCAAAAACACCATTTACTAATTTATCCTGACCTAATAGACCTAAAATTAAAGTTAATGCTGCACCAATTAGGGCTACAGTTACTTTAGGGATTTTTTCCGTAGCAATAAAAATATATGCTACAAGAAGAATTGTAGCTGATACTGGAATCGCATGCGAATGTATCAAGCTCATTAAACCTTCCATTTTTCCTCCTTTTATTTCTTATACAATATTAATAAGCTTATGCTTACTATAATTTCGACTGATATTCTAATCATATTATAAATAAGGCTTATTTAGGGTAAATAAATGTAACAATTTATTAGTTTGTCTTTTTTTTGTCTTTACTATAATCATATAGACCTGGAAAAGCATCAACTCCGGTAGTTTTTTTCGTTACATAATATTGTATTTTTGGGATTATTGTGGATAGGAAAATAGATGCAACAGCAAATCCTGCAGCAAAATTAACACCGCTTAAAATTAAATTTCTTTTTTGTACTTTTTCAATTAATGCTTTATCAATTTTTCCATCTTTAGATTGTTTGCAAAGATATTCGACATATTTTATCATTTCATCTTTTAAATTATAAAGGCTCTTATTAGATACATATTTATATTCATCTTTATTAGCATTTTGAGTAAAATCAGAGAATACTTTATCCAAAAGTTTAGGATCATTTATTTCTGCAATATTAAATGCATCAATTAATTGTTGTTTAGTTAACATTAAATCATCCATTCGTTTAGGCTGCAAATTCGCCATTTCTCTTGCTCTTTCAAGAATCTTAGAATCGGTTATATGTTTTTCAGCTTCACTTAATTTGACAACCTCAAGAGGTTTTCTTTTAAATAATTTATCAAAAGCGGATGGCTTAGCTGTTTCAAAACTTATTTCCTTAGGAAGTTCTATATTTTTACCTAAAACCGCATTTTTAAATTCATTGACATTCATCTTATTATCTTTTATATAGTCTAAAAGATGTTTATTTAATATTTCTGAGGTTGCAGGATTTAGTCTATTAGCATTTCCACATTCCACAAAATTTAAAAGATTTCTTACATGACCTTGAGCCCACATATAGAAATAAATTGAACCTATATCCCGAATTGCAATTTCTCTTCTTTCTTCCTTCGTACGAGCATTATACATTCTACCACCAGCGATACCAGCATCACTTGATAATAATTTTCCGGTGTTTGTATTTTCAATTGCATTTGTGAAAACATTTATTGCATTTATTCCAGCACCTTTAAAAGAAGGATTATGTTGTGCTTTTAATTCTTCTAATTGCTCCCTTCTTCCTTTTAGTCTATTTGTTAGTCCTTGGTTCAATTTAGGAACAACAAAACCTATAAATAAGTTAGTAATAATAACACTAGTAAGGACTTTAGCTCCTTTAATAAGAGCAACTTGTTTAGCACTAAAACCTTTATGTGCAATATTTTTCATAAAGTTTTCAAAAGGAGTTCTTAAAATTTTATCTGTTCCTACATCAAAATTCTTAGTAGTTTTTAAAATTTTATTAACTAATTTATCCCCAAGAGCGTTCATTGCAGTAACACCGCAAAGCCAAACTATTGATCCTGACGATTCCTCTATAAAACGCTCTCTTGCTTCATCAATACCGCCACGCTTATGTGCTTGATAGGTTCTACCAAGGACAACAGTTGCTTCTAAAGCTGCAATTGGAGCCATTGCATCAGCTTTTGTCATTGATGTTATAACTTTTGATAGAGTTACTTTATTACCAGATATCGGATTCAAAATAAAACCTTTCTCCTTTTACTCCAGCATCAAAATTTGTAAATAATTATTTTTGACAATTCTAGAGTAAAATGTTACAAAAGTAAAAAAAACTTTACAAAATTTTAAAAAATAAAATCTCTACTTGTAATTATAATATGTTTTAATTATGATTTAATTAAATGTATACGTAGTCAAAATATAAAGGGAATAGCAAAATGAATCCTATTATTAAAAATTTAGAAGCAGAATATACAACAAGAGAATTACCAGAAATGAATCCTGGTGATACTGTTAGAGTTTCTGTAAAAATCGTTGAAGGTAACAAAGAAAGATTACAAGCTTACGAAGGTACTATTATTGCTGAACACGGTTCAGGTATTAATAAGACAATTACTGTAAGAAAAGTATTCCAAGGTGTTGGTGTAGAACGTGTATTCTTAGTACACTCTCCACGTATTGATAAAATCACAGTTCAAAGACGTGGTGATGTTAAACGTGCTAAATTGTACTACTTAAGAGAACGTTCTGGTAAAGCAACTCGTATTAAGGAAAAAATTGAAAAAAGATAAGGGGTAAATACAAATTGCATATTCACTGGTACCCTGGGCACATTGCAAAAGCTGAACGTCAGCTTAAAGATAAGTTAAATTTAGTTGATGTGGTAATTGAGGTACGTGATAGCAGAATACCTTTGAGTAGTAGTTATTCAAACATAAAGAAGCTTTTGGGAGAAAAACCAAGGCTTCTTTTGTTGAATAAGGCTGATTTAGTTGACAAAAACAAATTAAAAGTATGGGTAGATTATTTAAAAGAAACTACTCAATGTCCTGTAATTATAACAGAAGCTAAAGGAAATAAAGATTTAGCACAAGTCGTAAAAGCCGCAATTGAATTAAGTGAACCTAAGATACAGGCTTTGATGGCAAAAGGTCTTTTAAGACGTCCGGCTAGAGCAATGGTTGTTGGAATGCCAAATGTCGGAAAATCAAGTGTTATAAATAAATTAACAAAATCATCTAAAACAAAAATTGGAGCAAAAGCTGGAGTTACTCGCCAACAACAGTGGGTAAGAATTAATCCTAAACTTGAATTGTTAGATACTCCTGGGATTATTCCGACTAAACAAGATGATCAAGAACAAGCTGTTAAATTAGCTTTTGTAAGTTCTGTTTCAGAAAATGCTTATTCTCCAGAGCCTGTTGCAAAAGCACTGTTAGATATACTTTCAAAGATATGTAATGATTATCTGTGTGAATATTATAAAGTTGAAACTTTGACTTTAGAAGAAATTGCACTAAAAAGAAATTGGATTATTAAATCGGAAACTCCTGATACTGAAAGAACTGCAATTTATATACTTAAGGATTTTCGAGAAGGTCGATTAGGAAAATTTATACTAGATGAGCTCCCAAATGATTAAAAGATGTAGCTGGGTAGATTTAAAATCAGATATTTATGTAAAATATCACGATGAGGAATGGGGAGTCCCTAAATATGATGATAGAGATTTGTTTGAGCTCCTAGTATTAGAATCGTTTCAAGCGGGTCTAGCTTGGATTACAGTTCTAAAAAAAAGAGAAGCTTTTAGAAAAGCTTTTGACAATTTTGATGTAAATAAGGTTTCAAATTATGACGAAAAGAAAATAAGTGAATTACTTAATAACGAAAAAATAATAAGAAGTCGTGGAAAAATTTTAGCTGCAATTAATAATGCAAAAATTTTTATAGAAATACAAAAAGAAAGAGGCTCTTTTTCTAATTATATTTGGAGCTTTTCAGAAAATAAAGTGATAAAAAATTATTCTGCCAATATTCCTACTAAAACTGACTTATCAGATTTAATATCAAAAGATTTAAAAAAACGTGGTATGAAATATGTAGGAACAGTAATAACTTACTCTTATCTACAAGCAATCGGCATAGTTAACGACCATGAAATAACTTGCTTCAAATACTAATTTAAAATTCTTAAAATACTGTTTTTTAATTTATATTGTATAATGCTAATATGAAAAAATATTTATTTGTAATATCAATTCTACTATTTATTAATAACTTCTCATTTGCAACATCAATAAATCCTGTTGCTTATAGAGCAAACCAAATTCAAGCTTATCAACAAAATTTATATAGACAAAGACAACAGACAAGACAAATTCCATACTGGCAAGCTCAATCTAATTATTCTACAAGAAATAGAGTCTATACAAATTATTCAAACTATGTTAACAATCAATCTAATTATAATCAATATTATAGAGGTCAATAATGATAAATATTGATTTTTTAACATTAAAAGCTTTTTTTATTGAGAACATTGATTTTTTTATTGGAGCAAGACTTCAAAAAATTCAACAACCTACAAGAAAAGATTTTATTTTTTCTCTTAGAAATAATGCTGAAAGTCGAAAACTTTATATCAATATTAATCCTCAAATTTATCATATTTGTTTTGCATCAACTGAAAATCTTGAAAAAAGGAATCTGGTTATTCCTCAAAAGCCACCAATGTTTTGTATGCTTTTAAGAAAATATTTAGAAGGTTGTAGAATTTCTGATGCAAAAGTAATTGAAAATGAAAGAATCTTAGAATTCCATTTTGAAACAATGGATGAATTTTCTCAAAAACGTTCTCTTTGTTTATGTATCGAACTTATGGGAAAACATTCAAATGTCATTTTATATGACAGAGAATCATCTATAATTATTGGCTGTGCGCATAATGTAGGAGCAGAAAAAAGTAGGTATAGAGAACTTCAAGGCGGATTGCGATACATTTACCCTCCAGCATCTAATAGTTTATCCAATGAATTAAAATTACAGTTTAAAGGTCTATCAGTAGATGAAATCAACCAATATATTACAACTGAAACTTTCAGACCAGCGATTTTAAACGAAAGATATAAACTAATCTAAGAATTATTACATAATTGAAAAACTAAAAATTCTGTAAATAAAATGCTTGATAAATATTATTCTGAAATACAAGAACAAATAAACTTAAATTCAGAAAAACATCGATTAATTTCCATAATTAACCCTAAAATAAATAAAATTAATAACTCTATAAGTAAAATCTCTACACTATTAAAAAAAAGAGATAATACAGAAAAATACAAATTATATGGAGAATTACTTACAGCAAATTTATATCTCAAACAAGACTACAAAAAAGAAATAGAAATTTTTGATTACATAAACAATAAAAATATAATCATCGAATTAGATGAAACAAAAAATTTAAAAGAAAATGCTCAAAGGTATTTCAAATTATACACAAAAGCAAAAACTACTAAAGAAAAATCCGAACTTATGTTAACTGGATTAAAAATAGAAAAAGAATATTTAGAAAATATTTTATACAGTATTAATTTTGCAAAAAATATAAAAGACTTAGAAGATATTAAATCTGAACTAAATATTGAAAATACAAATAAGAAAAAACAAGATAAATCTGAAATTACCAAAATAAATATACAAGGCTTTGATATTTATATCGGTAAAAATAATAAACAAAATGATTATATTGTATCAAATCTTGCAAAAGACGATGATATTTGGTTTCATACCAGATTATGCGCAGGCTCACATGTACTACTAAAAAGAAGTGAAAAAGAGCCAAGCGATGAAATTATTTTTGAATGCTGTAAGCTTGCTAGAAAATATTCTTCTGCCTCGCAACCATCTAAAGTAGGAGTAATTTATACAAAAGCTAAGTATCTAAAAAAGCCTCCAGCAGCACCACTAGGATATGTAACTTACAAAAACGAAAAAGAAATTTTGGTATAAATTGAGGGTACAGAAAAATCCAAAAATGACAAATTTTTGAGATTTTTCAAATCCGACCTTAGGTGTGTGTGCATCAGGTTGTGTGTGGGATAGCACACAACTTGATGCGAAACCGTTTCCAGCAGTTTGCGAGAAAAATGACAATTTTTCCGTAAACTCAATTTGTAAAACAAATTTTATATTAACTTTTGTAAATTTTTATTCACAAACCCTAAAGTTTTCCAAAATTTTGCCGATAACTATAATACTAAAGGGATAATTAAAGGGATCGGATTATGGGATTTGACGTATCAATTGGAAATTCATATCAATATGAAAATAAAGAAAATTTAAGAAATATCGCAAAAAATATACTTAACAACACTGGTGCAACTTCAGAAGCTACTCAAAAAATTATTGAAAAAAGTGTATTCTTAGCAGATAAGCAAATGAAAGATCTATATACTAATCCACAGCTTTCTGTATTAAAAGCATCTACACAAATTACTTTAAATAACAGTTTAAAAGAAACATTAAAATACTTAAAAACACACGCAAAATATTCCGAAAAATCTAAAGCACCTAGACTTGGTGATTTATGGAAAATCATTGAAACTAAAAATAGTTCTGAAAACAATGAAAAAAACGAATTATATGAATATGAAATAGATAGAAATGCAAAGAACATCTTTGCAGCATAAGATTCTCCTCTAAAGGCGGATATAAAGTTTTTTATATCCGCCACCTCTTTTATACAGCAACTTTCACAATGACTTTTTTTACCGGATTATTTTTATCTAATTTTAATGCTGGCTGATGAGCATCTTGAGGGAAAAATACTAAGAATTCTCCTTCTTTTAATATTTGTACACTATTATTTTTGTTGCATTCCAAAAAAGTAACATCTTTAGCTTCACTATAATTTTCCATTATCATACAATCATTTTTTTCTGCAACACCAACTTTTTCAACTCCTTTTATCATATATTGTATATCGATATATTTTTTATGAGTTTCATATGGAGCATCATCTTTAGTAATATAACTTTGTACATTTGCAAAAATATTTTCTCCATCTATTAAATATTTTCCATCTTCTAAAGCTTCTAAATTACTACTAATTAACCACTCAAACCCCTTTTTTAATCTTTCTGAAATTGCATAATAACATTGAGCATTACTAAGCTTATCTTTTATCATTTTATACCTCCTTTACAAACTCTTATTTACAAATCTTAACAAAATTATAACAAAAAGGCAATTTATAAAAATAAAAATACTTTATATAAATGTAAGGTTAAAAGGTTAGAAAGTTAGGTAGGTTTACTATGTTAATGGCATTCTGGGAAGTCCAGAGATTAACACGTGAAATAAATGCTCTAGAAAGACGAGCTATTGAGACTCGAAACAGACTTTCAAATTATCAAAAGTACTCAGGAGTCTTAGGCGGATCTTCTATCCTTACTATGAATAACATAGCAGGAATTTCAGCAGAGCTTTTACCTAGAGCGACTATGTTTGCTCAATTCTCTAATCAAGCAAGCTCTATGAGTGCTATGCAAAACTTACAGAGTATGAAAATGATGGGAATGGTTCCATTCACTGGAAACCCTATGATGCAATTCCAAATTGAAATGAGTGCATTCTCTAAATTCAAAGAAGAATCAATGAAGGCATTAAAACAACAAGAAATCCAAGTATTAAATGAAAAAGAAAAAGAAATTCAACTTGAAATGAATGATATAGAACAACAAATCAAGATGAAACGAGCTATGTTAGAATCAGTAAAACAACTGGCTAGCGAACAAGCCCGAGAAAGTGCACCTAAGTTCGGTCTCGGATAATCTAAAAATTTAACTCTAAAAACTTAAAAGTGTGTAGTAAAAAATGTGAAGTGTATACCTATTAACTTAAATTCCCCTCGCCTCTCTAAATAGAGGCTTTTTTTTACTTAGTAAACTGGAATATCAATAGGATTTAAAAGTTTTACATTCAACACATCACCTTTATTTATATACACATCTTGTCCTTTTCTAAACATATCAGCAACGCTATCTCCAATAACGTATCCTACACCTCCAATAAACCCGCCTACAGCACAAATTGGAGCTGTCAAATATTGAATTCCAGGTGCTGATTCACCTGCCTTCATTCCATATTCAGTTGCATTTTTAGTAATATCTACAGCTTTATCGTAATTATTTTTTACAGCTTCACCATAGCCAAGATTTTTATATAAAGAACCATCTAAATCAATTTTATCAAACTGACATACTGCCATATCTAAAGGAATTTGTCTACCATTTGGAGTTACAACATGATCAAAATCTAAATACAATTTAGCTCCTCTTGAAAATCTTTTAGCTGTGTTTACTTTTGAAACACTTCCTCTTACTACAGAACCTAGAGGAATTATAATGTTACTATCCGTTGCAACTTCATTTTTTAGAGTCGCAACAAATGAGTCCCCCTCACAACCAGAAAAAGTACTGATTGGCTGCAGAAATTCCAACTCAAACACAGTTCCTGCAGGTATTCTTTTAGTTCTAGCATCAGCTTTAAACGAGGCAGCAGATGCACTTGATATTAAAAACAACATACTAAGTATTGATATAAAAAGCTTTTTCATAAAATCTCTCCTCCAAATTTTGTAAAATTGTAGCACATTTTAGCACTATTTGCAATCCAAATTAATACTAATATCATCCTTTTTTGAGAAATGAGTAATCATTTCTGCTGCTACAATTGCAGTAAATGGAACACAAATAACAAGAGCAATACTTCCGATTAAAGCTGATGCAATTTCTGTTACAACTTGATTTAAATTTATAAATTTTTGCAAATCTATATTTTCAGCTAACAAAAGTAGAGGCAATGCTCCGCCGATATAAACTAAAATCAATGTATTTGCCATAGTACCAATAATATCTTTTCCAACATTCATGCCAGAATTAAAGAGTTCTTTTATTGTTTTTTTAGAATCTATAGAATAAATTTCATTTATGGTACTTGCTATTGACATTGCAACATCCATTACTGCACCTAATGTAGCTAGAATCATCGTAGCAATTGTGATCCCAATGAAGTTTAATTCAGGATGTGCTGTATATAGAAAAACAGTATTTTCATCAGAAAAACCTGTTAAGTTTGCTGTTTTCATAGTAATGAATGAAAGAATTCCTGCAAATATAAGACTTAGCATAGTACCTAATAACGCAGATGTACTCTTTGCATTAAATCCTCCAACTAAATACATTGTAATTGAAGTTGATAAAACACAAATCAAAATAGATGCTAATACAGGCTCTATTCCATGTAGTATTAATGGAGATAGAACATGAGTAATTAATAAAACTGTAAAACCTATCGAAATAAGACTTGCAAGCCCTTTTTTTCTTCCTACATAAATCAATAATCCACAAAAAATCAAACATAGCCAATTAAGAGTACCGGACCTTTTAATATCTTCAATTGAATATTCTACACCATTACCGTTATCTTCTGCATGTAAAATTACTTTAGAATTTTTGCTTAATTTAATATCGTAATAAGGATTCCCCGTAAGCATATTATCTAACTGAACGACTTGGTCTTTAAATTCTCCAGAAAGAAGTTTTACATCTACAACTTGTTTGACCTGACTTATACCATTTTCATCCAAATCTACATATTTTAAACTTTGCACGATTCCAGTTTGAGAAGGCAGTATTTTAGTCTCATCCATACTAAATACCGGAATAGAAAAAAATAGTAATAACAGACACAAAAAGAATCTTTTTATCATAAATAATCCTCAAAAAGTTTTGTTTGAGCTGAAGGCATACTAATTCCTAAATGTCTGTAGCCCTCAGGAGAGACTTTTCGACCTCTTGGAGTTCTTTGTAACAGTCCAGCCTGTAATAAATAAGGTTCACAGACATCCTCAATAGTTCTTACATCTTCACTCAAAGCAGCTGCTATTGTCTCAATTCCTACAGGACCACCATCATACTTATTTATGATTAAATTCAAAAGAGCTCTATCTGTTGTGTCGAGACCAAATTCATCAATTTTTAATATATCTAAAGATTCATTTGCGACTTTTTTATCAATTATTCCATCATATTTTACTATTGCAAAATCAGATACCCTTTTTACAAGTCTATTTGCTATTCTAGGAGTTCCGCGAGATCTTCTTGCAATTGCTTCTGCTCCTTCTTCAGTAATTTCTAATTCAAGAATCTTTGCAGTTCTTTTTACGACCTGTGCTAGTTCTTCTATTGTGTAAAATTCAAGTCTGTGAATTATCCCAAATCTATCTCTTAAGGGGCTAGAGAGTTCGCCGGCTTTTGTAGTTGCCCCAATTAGAGTAAATTTAGGTAATGGTATTCTAAGAGTCTTAGCAGTTTGGCTCTTACCAGTTGTCATATCAAGAGTAAAATCTTCCATTGCTGGATACAAAATTTCTTCTGCCACTTTATTCAATCTATGAATTTCATCTATAAAAAGAATCTCGCCACCTTTTAAAGACATTAAAATACCAATTATATCTCTTGGTCTTTCTAAAGCTGGAGCTGAGGTAATTCTAATCTCAACACCCATTTGAGAAGCTATTACACCTGCTATAGTTGTTTTCCCAAGACCTGGCGGGCCATAAAATAACAAATGGTCAAGCGGCTTTCCTCTTTTTTTAGCTGCCTCTAATGTAATTTTAAGAGTCTCTTTTAAAGCTGACTGACCTATATAACTATCAAAATCCTTAGGGCGAATAGAATTTTCAAATGTGTTATCGTATTCTATTGTCTCCGCCTTTATAATAGGATTTTTATTTTTTATCCCCAATCCTAATTGATTATCATCCGAAATTATTGCCATATAGAAATTTTATCACAAATTTCTAACAAACTCTATTTGAATTCATGCCTTTCATATAATCGCGAATATTGTTAATCGTTGTTTTTAAAATATAATTCACAGACTCTGTCGTATTATATGCTATATGAGGAGTAATGATTACATTTTTCATCTCTAGTAATTTTTGAGTAAATAATGCAGTCTCCATACATTGAGAATCCGAATTATCAATAAATTCTGATAACTCCATCGTATTACTAAATTCGCATTCTAAAACATCAAGTCCAACAGCTCTTATTTTTCTATTTTTTAAATTTTCATAAAGAGCTTTTATATCTACTAATTCTCCGCGAGCAGTGTTTATTAAAATTACTCCGTCTTTCATTTTATCTATTTCTTCTTGACTTATTAAATAATAATTTTCTTCTGTATAAGGTATATGCAAAGAAATAATATCAGATTCTTCTAGTAATTTTTCAAAACTGACAAATTCACAACTATCTTCCAATTCCTTCTTTTTATTTATTGAATAAATTAAAACTCTCATTCCAAAAAACTTACAAATTTTTGCAACAGTACTGCCTATTGCACCACAACCTATAATACCAATGGTCAAACTATTAAGATTACGACCTTCATATTCAGATAAATTAACTTCATGCCTTTTTATACCAATATATGCAGGAAAAATATTTCTTACCAATGCAAACATAAGTCCAATAGTATACTGAGCGACTGATGTTGAACCGTAATTTTCAACATTTAATACTGCAATATTTTTATTTATACAATACTCTGTATCAATATGACTATATGCAGTGGAGCGAGTAGCTATAACTCGAAGATTTTTAAACTTAGATAGTACACCAGATTTTAGCTGTGAAAGAGTAAAAACACTAATTATATCAGTATTATTATAATCATCCTCGCTTAGCTCAGTTTTTTCACTCAAAGATTCTTTAAAAAATTTTATTTGAAAATCCCTTAGTTCATTAGTTTCAAAAAATCCCTTCTCAGTATCTCGAAAATCAAACATCAACATCTTCATTTTATAAATATCTCCTATTAGCTTTAGTATCTTGACTAATAAAAAATAATCTATTCTACATTAAGGCAATTTATGTTAGTATGAATTCGTGAAATGAGGTAAATATGAAAAAAATAAGTATTGTAACATCTTGTTTTAATGAAGAAGATAATATCAAAGAATTCTACCAAAAAATTAAAGAGACTATCTCAAACCTTGAGACAAAATACGAATTTGAAATTATATTTATAGACAACGACTCTACTGATTTTACACAAGATGAGCTTAGAAATATTGCCTCTATAGATAATAGAGTTAAACTTATTTTTAATTCTAGAAATTTTGGAGAAATAAAATCTTCATATTATGTAATAAGTCAAGCGACAGGAGATGCTATTATCTATTTAGCATCGGATTTGCAAGATCCACCTGAGCTAATTAGCGAGTTTATAGAAAATTGGGAAAAAGGTTGTGAAATTGTAATCGCTAGATATTATGATAAAAAAAGCTTCTCTTTTTATGAATTAATGAGAAAATTTTATTATTTTGCAATAAATCTTTTTAAATATGAAGGAAGTACTATCATCCGTAATTATACAGGATTTGGTCTATACGATAAAAAAGTTATTGAAAAAATCAACTCTATAAAAGACCCATATCCATATTTTAAAGGAGCTCTAGCAGATTTGGGCTATCAAATGAAAATAATAAATTTTGAACAACCTGAAAGAAAATTTGGAGAAGATAAGACCAATCTTATTACGCTTTGGGATAAAGGAATGCTCGGACTCACTCGAACAACCCAAATCCCTGTTCATTTAATTACAATATTTGGATTTTTTGGCTCAATAATTACTTTATTACTAATAATTCTAAGTCTAATTTTTTATGTAGGTTATGCAAATTTTATAATTCCCAAAAAAATGTTATCTCTGTATTTTCTAATATTTATCCAAATATTCAGCGTTGGACTAATTGGAGAATACTTACTTATGCTATGCAGGTTTGCAGAAAATAAGCCTCTTGTAATAGAAAAAGAGAGAATCAACTTTTAAATCTTACACTCCAAAAACAGAAGCTTGATTTAATATTTGTCTTTTATTTCCAGCTAGGCTTATAACCAAGTTTGTATAAGAGAGCTGTCTACCTAAAGCGGTATTTTTATTAGTAGAATACTCACTGCCTTCTGCTAATAATGCTTTATACTGTTCTTGTTCTTCTGGATTTAATGAATTTATATTATTACCATATTCTCTTTTAAAAGCTATTCTTTCTTTTCGATTTTTTCGAACTCCTTCTAAGTTCATATCAAATATTTCACCCCATTTAAAAGCATTCTCTTTTGCTTTATTTAATTCTTGGGTTGCCTTATCAATTTTCTCTGAATACAAATTTTCAAATAATGAAGCTTTTAAATTTACTCTTTTTCCATCTATAACAACAAACTCATCACCGAATCTATCAGTTTGTACTGAATATTTTTTACCATTTATATAAGTTTCTTTTTGCCCATTAGCATTTGTTGTTAGATTAAATGTAGACATAATATTATCCTCTTATATATATAAAGTAAATAAATAGAAAATAATTGCCTTTTTTGTAAAGAAATTTAAATTTCTTTAAAGATTTGTAAAAAAATCAGATAAAACAGTTTACTTTTGTTATATTGTGTAGCAATAATGTAGTTAAGAAGTATATATCACAAATTTAATAAGTAGAGAACAAGTATTTCAGGAAGAATATTTTCTCAAGGAACATTGCATAAGATTTGTAATACTATACAAAGAGGGAATACATTCTTGAAAAAAAGT
Organism: Candidatus Gastranaerophilales bacterium; assembly: GCA_944325535.1. GTDB lineage: Bacteria > Cyanobacteriota > Vampirovibrionia > Gastranaerophilales > Gastranaerophilaceae > CAG-196. Next base: position 4,407 of record CALVAL010000006.1, on the reverse strand, counting down.
TTGAAGGTACATGGAATGTACGTTTTACATAAGTGGTGTAAGCAATGGATGCATACAAGCTTATGAAAAATGTGTAGAGAATCGTTTAATTTAGTCAAGGGTGAATGCTTATTATTAGATATATGCAATAAGTACATATCAAAAAGAAAGAGAGAGTATATTTTATTACCCGTAATAAGAAGTTGTGTAATACACGACTTAAGTTAGGCTGTTAAATGTTGCGAATTTAAACAGTCACGGGGAAAGCTGTGCAAAAAATCTAGAAATAGAGAGTGATAGAAGAGACTACGCAAGGACTGCGTAGCAAGATTAGAGTACGTATCGAGAGAAAGGAGAATCAACTATGGCACTCACAATCAACACAAACATTTCGTCTATTATTGCTCAAAGAAGCTTAAATAGTGCGACCAGTCAATTAAACACATCAATCGAAAGAATGTCTACCGGGTACAAAATTAACCATGCAAAAGACAATGCAGCAGGATATTCAATCGCAAATATGTGGGAAACTCAATTAGGTTCATTAGACGTAGCAGCTGATAACGCAGCTACAGGTTCTGACTTATTAACATCAGCAGAACAAAGTTATGCATTATTATCAGACCACTTGCAACGTATCAGAGACTTGACCGAACAAGCTGCAAACGGAACTTATGCATCAGCATCACTTAAAGCAATTCAGTCAGAAATATCAGCAAGATTAGATGAAATTACTCGTGTTGCTAAAAATGCTGAATTTAACGGTATTAAATTAATGTCGTTTGATGGTACTAATGGAGATGTAACTGGTATCACAAAGAATGGTATAAATCTTCAAGTTGGTTTATATGGAGACGATGAAAGTGTTATCAATTTAAATATTGAACTATTTAAAAGTGCAACAGTAAGTGGTCTTTTTGGGAATATGGGGGCAGGTTTAGAAGCAATGTTACAACAAGCTAATAATGGATCTGCAGCACAACTTACAGATGATAACATCAGTGACATTTTCGCTGCAGCATGTAGCGGTCTAGTATTAAAAGATGGTAATTATGTATTAGCATCAGGAGTACCTGATTCAAAAGGAGCTAATGAAATGTTACAATATCTAGATTCAGCAATTAATGATATCTCATCAAGAGTAACAAAAATCGGTGCTGCTCAAAATAGAGTAGAATCAGCTATTACTGCTTTAGATGTCCAGTCACAGAACTTAACATCTTCATTATCTACTCTTAGAGATACTGACGTCGCAGAAGAATCTTCTAACTACATTCAAGCACAAATTCTTCAACAAGCTTCAGCTACATTATTATCAACAGCTAACCAAACTCCAAGTATAGCATTGAACTTGGTATAAGAGGTAGCAAATGAAGCAACAAAATAAATCTTGCTAGTTTGTTGATTAGGGAGTGTTCTAGACAGAGTCAATAGTAATTGGCTCTGTCATTTTTATAAATCAAGCGACTAATTTTTTCACAAAATTTTTATGATAGGATTTTCTTATGGAAAATATTAATAAGTTACTCTTTAACGAGCTTAATTTTATCAATGATAAGATTAATTCATTATTTCCCTTGGATAATGAGGTATTTATTGAACTTAATAAATTTCTAATGAGCCCTAAAAAGCGTATTCGCAGTATAATTACCATATTATTTTTGAAATCGTTAGGAGTAAATAATTTAAAAAAAGAAACATATAACATCTTATTAGCTGGAGAACTAATCCATAATGCTTCATTACTACATGACGATGTTATAGATGAAGCAGATAAACGAAGAGAGTGTAGTACTATTAGTAATATTTTTTCTCCAAAAATTTCTATATTACTAGGAGATTTATTAGTATCATATGCCGTTGAAAATTTAATAAGCACAGATAACATCATTATTAAAAATTTTCAAACTTGCATAAAAAAAATGAGCCTTGCAGAAGTTCAACAATTTCTTTCAAGAGGCAAAGTTATAAATGAAAATGAATATATTGATATTTGTGAAGGAAAAACTTCTGCATTATTCATTGCAATTTTAAAAAGTGCTTTTTATATTGAAAATTTAAATTTTAAAAATATAGAAAAATATGCTAGAGATTTTGGGATTTTATTTCAACTCAAAAATGACATAGAAAAGATTTCCGCTTTTCAAGATAAAAAAAATAAAATCTATACCTTAAAAAATATAATAGGTCTTGAAAAAACACTCATTTTAATAGATAATTATCAAAGTAGATTAAGGAGAGATATTGTAGAATTACCGAATAGTGTATATAAAAACACTTTAAAAGAGCTATTGGAAAAATTATGATAGATAAAGAAAAAATAAAAGCTAATTTAAAAGAAACAATTGATACAGTAGTCTTTGTTGTAGTTGCTGTAATTTTAATAAGATTTTTTATTGCAGAACTACGTTGGATTCCTTCTGGTTCAATGAAACCAACACTTGTTGAAGGAGATAGAATTGTTGTAGAAAAATTAACTAAGTTTCCAAATCTTATAAAATATCATAAATTTGAAAACACTCCTAAACGTGGAGATGTGATGATTTTTTATCCTCCTTTTGTAAAATTAAAAACAACTCCTTGGGCAGTTTTTAGCAGACTTACAGGATTTTTCTGCGCGGATACTGCATACATAAAAAGAGTTGTTGGATTACCTGGCGAAAAAATCGAAATAAAACAAGGTTCAAATGGTGCTTATAAGGTTTACATCAATGACCAGCCACTAAAAGAAGATTATATTATGAGCGAATATGATTTTCACAAATGTAAAGAGGATATGTTTTGTGGTCCTATTATAATTCCAGATGGACAATATTTTATGATGGGTGATAACCGTGGGAATTCTATGGATAGCCGTTTTTGGGGAACATTACCTAAAGAGAGATTCATCGGAAGGGCAATTTTTCTTTTTTGGCCGCTAAATCACATAAAAATTTTATAACTTAAGTTATAGAAAAATCTAACCATTTATCAATACAAAATTAATAAAAAAACATTTACCATATTAGTGTGAAAGAATATAAACCCCAAGACTTGTAAGCAATTTCAAGTCTTAGTGAACATATAGTAATTTTTATTTACTTAGTTCTCAAGGATGAAAAATAAGAAAAGGAGATCACACTATGGCGACAATCACAATTAACACAAACCTAGCCTCTTTGACGGCACAAAGGAATTTATCTGCTGCAACTACAGGCATGAATACTGCAATGGAAAGATTATCAACAGGGTTTAAAATAAACTCTGGTGCTGATGATGCTGCAGGTTCAGCTGTATCAACATTGATGGAAGCCCAAATTTCAGGCTATGATGTTGCAGAATCTAATGCTACAATGGGTCTTTCATTACTAGATACATCAGAAGGTGTTCTAGATATAGTTGGAGATTATTTACAACGTATTAGAGACTTAACTGAACAAGCAGCTAACGGAACTTATGGTACATCTTCTATGAATGCAATAAGAACAGAAGTTCAACAAAGAATGGAAGAAATAAACCGTCTATGCGAAGTAATCGATTTTAATGGTATTCAATTATTAGATGGTACAAGCTCAGCTTGCATTTCAGGTTCTGGTGTTAATCTTCAAGTAAGTAATAACTCTGGAAGACCTAATATAATAAATTTAGATAGCTCACTATTTGCATCAGCAAAATGTACAGCACTTTTTATCACTGGTGAACCGGGAAGAACTGGTAGTAATTGGTATGAAAAAGGACAGGGTCCTGCAGATGGTTCTATTGATTATGCGACATCAGCTTTATATGCTAGAATAACAGGACAGAGGGTTGAACTAAGTAATGGTACTGTATATGATTATTCTAGCTTAGGCTATACTGCTATAAAAGACAATAACTATGACCCTAACAATGATGGCTCTTCTGTTAAAAGTGTATCTTGCATTACTGCCATTTGCGATGCTGTATACACAGACGATGCAACTGCTAGAGAATTTTTACAATTTATAGATGAAGCTATTGAAAACGTTTCAGATAGAAGAACCTTAATTGGTGCTTATATGAATAGAGTCGAATCAGCTGTTGATGCTATTGGGGTACAAAAGGAGAATATTGTAGCTGCGAACTCTTCTATCAAAGATGCAGATGTCGCAACAGAATCTTCAAATTTCATAAAATATCAAATACTTCAACAATCAACTGCTACATTGCTATCAACAGCAAACCAGACTCCTAGTATTGCGTTGAATTTAATATAAAATTTCTTAAATAGTGATTGAAGCCCCCGATTTATGCGGGGGCTTCTTTTTATAACATATTATAAACAATCTCAAATAATTTTTCTAAATTTCAAGTTTGTTAAAACCAACCGACCAGTTATCTAGGTGCGCAATACAAAAAAAAGCTTGAGTGGGAAGTCTCAAGCGGAAAAAGGGAAAAGGGATTAAAAAGGAAAATCTTACATCTATGAGA